>DALTWN010000160.1 GCA_029987045.1 Methanocorpusculum sp. | reverse complement strand
CATCATCGATTCGGCAACCGCACTCTACCGGATGGAAAGCAGCGAAAAGGATGCCATATCGACGCTATCAAAACAGATGATGACCGTGCTCGGCATGGCAAAACGCTATGCAGTTCCGGCCATCATAACCAACCAGGTGTTCATGGACATCGAACACCAGAAACTCTGCGGACTTGGCGGAACTTCCCTGATGCATATCTCGAAAGTCATCGTCAGCGTGGAAAAACACAGCGGATACCGAAAAGCGGTCATTCTCAAACACCGGTCGGAAGAAGAGGGAAAATCATGGTCATTCATTCTGACGAATACCGGTATTGAAGAAAAGCCTATTTAACGTCAGGTATCAACGTAATATTCAGAGAAACTCGTATGCGTGAACTGAAAATCCAAATAGATAGTGCATACCCTCAGGACCAGGGCCTTGGCAAAGTCAGAATGGATCCGGCAACCATGGATGCTCTTGACGTACATCCAGGAGATATTGTCAGAATCATCGGTAAGAAACCGACATTGGCAAAAGTCTGGCGGTCACTCAATCAGGACTGGAACCAGAAGAAAATACGGATCGACAAATATACCCGTACAAATGCGGATGCCGCGGTCGGAGATACCGTTACCGTCCAGACCCTTGATACGGTTGTTCCTGCAGAAACTATCGTTCTCATTCCGCCAAAAGAAATACCGGCAGAGATGCTGCGGGATGAACTCTTTGATTTCGACGGCATTACCAATATCCCCATCACTGCCGGCGATCTTCTTGCGGTACGTACACTATTGCCTCTGCCGAAAAACACTGCGGAATTCAAGATCAAATCGGTTACGCCGGCAGATGCATGCATCATCTCGGCAACAACTGAATTCGATTTCGATGAAAAAGGAGATTTCAGCAGCTCCAAGAAAATCAGCTACGAAGATATCGGCGGATTGAAACATGAACTGGCACAGGTCCGGGAAATGATCGAACTGCCGATCCGCCATCCGGAACTTTTCAAGACCCTGGGAGTCGATGCACCGAAAGGAGTACTGTTATACGGTCCGCCGGGAACGGGAAAGACCCTGATTGCAAAAGCGGTCGCCAGCGAAACGAATGCGCATTTCTATACCATCGCCGGACCGGAAATCCTTTCCAAATTCTACGGAGAATCCGAAGAACGGTTGCGGGAGATATTCGATGACGCAGAACAGAATGCGCCGTCCATTATCTTCATAGACGAACTCGATTCGATCGCACCGCGAAGAGAAGACGTGACCGGAGAAGTCGAACGCAGAATCGTCGCCCAGCTTCTGACCATGCTTGACGGTATCGGGGAACGCGGCCAGGTCATTGTCATCGGTGCGACCAACCGGCCGGATGCAATCGATCCGGCACTGAGACGCCCAGGCAGATTCGATCGGGAAATTGAAATCGGCGTCCCGTCCGAAGCAGACCGCGGAGAAATTCTCAAGATACATGCCCGCAACATGCCGCTCGAAGGTGCCGCGAAATTGCATTCGATAAAGAAACCGACCGCAAAATCGCACGAAACATATGCGGCAAAATGTGACAAGCTCATAGCCGATCTTGCTCGCATAACCCGTGGATTTACCGGAGCAGACCTTGCATCGCTGACACGGGAAGCCGCACTCATCGCACTTCGTCGCCAGATAACCGTCGAAGATCTGGGCAACGATCCCATTCCGCCGGAAGTTCTGCTGAAACTCGAAGTGACCCGCGCTGATTTCACGACAGCATTGCAGGAGATTATGCCGTCTGCCATGCGGGAGATCGCCATCGAGTCCAGCAATGTCAAATGGAGCGATATCGGCGGATATGCCGATGTCCTGCGTGATGTGCAGGAATCCGTATCTTTGCCGATCACCGACAGAGAACAGTTCACCGCCCTCGGTATCAAACCGCCAAAAGGCGTGCTTCTCTATGGACCGCCGGGCACCGGTAAAACGCTGATTGCAAAAGCCGCTGCAAACGAAAGCGGTGCAAATTTCATTGCCGTCAAAGGACCGGAACTTCTGTCGAAATGGGTGGGAGAATCGGAAAAAGCGGTTCGTGATATCTTCAAGAAAGCACGGCAGACAGCACCATCCATAATATTCTTTGATGAAATCGATGCACTTACCTCCAACCGCTCGGCATCACAGACATCCGATGTTCTCGGCAGTGTCCTCAATCAGATTCTGAGCGAAATGGACGGTATTGAAGATCTGAACAATGTCATCATTCTCGCGGCATCAAATCGTCCCGACCTGATAGATGCGGCGTTACTGCGGAACGGCAGATTCGACCGCCTCATTTACATCGGCGAACCGACGGTGTCTGAACGGAAAGCGATCCTTGATGTACAGACAAGAGATATGCCGCTGGATGTCGCAAACCGGACACGGTTCCTGGAAACGATGGCAAAATCCACAGAAGGATTTACGGGAGCCGACCTGAATGCTCTTGCACGGGAAGCGGCAATTCTTGCCATGAGAAACAGGAAGACGACTGTCACAGAACCCGACTTTATCAACGCACAGTCCCAGATCCATCCGACCATGACGCCGAAAGTCCGCGAATATTATGAGCATATCCGGTCATCATTCAAAGGCGGTCTGCCGAAAGAAGTCCAGAATCTCCCCGAATACCAGTAACTCTACCTATCCTTTTTTTTAATCCGGCATACAATGAGTATGTACGTGAAATAATCATGCCGCAAAACGAGTATACTCCGGAAATGGAATATCTGTACCATAAATCACTGATTCTCGAAAGTCCCTCGGAGATGGACCCGGTTCTCTACTTCTACTGGGTCGATGCAGTCGCACATCTCGACTATACCCTTTCGGCACTGGCACACAATGTGGATTCCATCAAATGCACGATGACCGCCGAATATCTCCGGCAGAAAGTAGATGTCAAGAAGACAGGAGACTATGCACGGTTCCCTGCATTCATGCTGTGGCTCCGTGACAATCACCGGGAAGATTTCGAAAATACGCCGATGATCTGGCAGCTGGAATACGATCCGGATGAAGCCGGCGGATACATGGGATTCCGTATCATTCTCGATCCGGAAGACAAACGCCCGCTCCTGCCGCCGTTCTTCCATGATATGACCGACGATCTCTTCAACCGCACACTGATTGCCGGCCTGTATCCGAACGGATTCCTCGGGAAACGGTTCGCTGAATTCAAAGCAATCAAGGCACTGCAATAATCATGGATGGTGTTTCGCTCTGGTCAGA
>DALTWN010000159.1 GCA_029987045.1 Methanocorpusculum sp. | reverse complement strand
CTTGCGTGGTCTGGCGATTTCCGTGGACCAATGGATTTTACCATCGGTTGGCCAACCCACATCATGAGAAAAGCAAGACCGCTATTACCAAGCCGGTACGTGCCGAAATGGTATTCAAAATACACGCAGTATGCTTGTTTTTGTGGGCGGGTTTAACTACTAACGTCCGCTATCGGACAACCTCAGAAAAAAGGAGTTGGGGAAATAATTCCGGTCAGAAGTTGAAATTCTTTGCCGGCAGCAGTTCGATACCGCTTCCCTTGATCTTCGCGACGGCATCATCCAGATCGGCAACCTTGATGATGAGGGCCCCGTAGTCGCCGGCACGGAACGCATAGGCATATTCGATATTGATATCGAGTTCGCCGAGGATATGGGCGACCTCGAACAGACCTCCCGAAACATCCTTCATCTTGATAGCAAGAACGTTGGTGTATTTCAGCGCGTAATTCTGCTTGGCGAACGCGGAAAACGCGACTTCCGGTTTGTCGACGATGACACGGACGACACCGAAATTGTTTGCTTCCGCGATATTGAATGCCTGAACCGATACACCGGTTTCCAGAAAGATCTTTGCAATAGCCGCAAGTTTTCCGGACTTGTTTTCCGAGAAGATCGACAGCTGTTTGATAATGTATTCTTCGTTCATGGTTAGATCACTCTTGTATCAATTACACGCTTTGCTTTCCCCTCAAAGCGCGGGAGGGAATTCGGGGGACAGAGCTCGATCCGTGCAGATACGTTGAGTGCGTCACGGATATTGCGTTCGACAATGGCCTGCATCTGCATGAGGCCGTTGATGCTGTCGGTCATTGCTTCTGGTTTGAGTTCGACCTTGATGAGCATATCGTCAAGTCTTCCTCTGCGGGAGACTTCGATGATGAAATGACTTGTCAGGAATGAGTTCTTCAGCAGTGCATGTTCGACTGCCGACGGGAAGACATTGATACCGCGGATGATCAGCATATCATCGATACGGCCGGTGATCCTGTCGATACGCGGACTGGTACGGCCGCACGGACAGTCGCCTTCCATGATCTTGGAGATATCGCCGATACGGTACCGGATCATCGGGAATGCTTCCTTCTTCAGGACCGTGACGGTCAGTTCTCCTTTTTCGCCTGCCGGCAGCGGTTCGCCCGTCTCCGGATCGATGATTTCCGTATAGGCAACATCACTGTGGATGTGGACTCCGCCGTGTTCAGGACAGTCACAGAACATCGGGCCGGACAGTTCGGACGTACCGAAGATATTGAAGGCATTCACCCCGGATTCCTTGTAGATGTAGGTGCGCATATCATCGGTCCACGGCTCCGCTCCGAGCACCGCTGTCCGCAGCTTCGTGTCCTTCCTGATATCGACACCCATACGTTTTGCGACATCCAGCAGGTGGATGAAATACGACGGAGTACAGGCAACGGCAGTCGTGTTCAGATCCTGAATGAGTTCGACCTGACGCTCGGTGTTGCCGGTCGATGCCGGAACCACGATCGCTCCCAATTTTTCACCGCCGTAATGCAGACCGAGTCCGCCGGTGAACAGACCGTAGCCGTAACAGACCTGGATCACATCCTTCCTGCCGAGACCGCAGGTCGCAAGCGACCGGGCGACCGCTCCTGCCCACATATCGATATCGTTCTTCGTATAGGCGACGACGGTCGGTTTGCCGGTCGTTCCCGAGGAAACGTGGTAGCGCACGAGATCGTCGTGCGGAACACAGACCAGCTTGTCCGGATAGTTGTCCCGCAGATCGGTCTTCTTCATGAACGGGAGCTTACGGATATCCTCTATCGATCTGATATCGTCGGGAGTCACCCCCGCTTCCTTCATTTTTGCATGGTAGAATGCCGAATTCCGGTATACCCGGTCGAGGAGCGTCTTGAGCTCGGTGTATTGAAGACGAGCAGTCTCCTCCTTCGACATGGTTTCTATTTTTTCGTTATAGTATGTCATTTTTAAGAGGTTAGTATAGTATCTGGAGGTTAAATAGCTCTGCGGTCGACCACACGTTTCGCCTTGCCTTCGAACCGCGGCAGCGATCCGGGTTCGACCAGTTCGATCCGTGCACGGACCGTAATCGTGTCCTGAAGTGTCTTCGCAATCTTGTTCTGGAGACGTACAAAGTCGGACAGTTCTCCCGAGAAGAATTCACGGTTCATTTCGACGTTGATGGTGATCTCGTCCAGATGGCTTGCTCCGCGGTCGATATAGACCATGAACTGGTCGCCGACTTCCGGAATGCTCTTGAGGACATGTTCGATCTGGCTCGGGAACACATTGATACCGCGGATGGTCAGCATATCGTCGCTTCTGCCGAAGAACCGGCCGAGCTTGAGACCGCGGCCGCAGGGACACGGATCCTCGATGAGCATCGTGATATCGCGGGTCCGGTATCTGAGAAGCGGCATTGCCTCCTTCACGAGCGGAGTAACGACCAGTTCTCCCTTGTTTCCGGGTTCGAGGACTTCGCCGGTCTCCGGATCGATGATCTCCACCAGGTAGCTGTCGTGCCAGATATGCAGGCCGTCCTGTTCCTCACATTCGAATGCGACTCCCGGACCGAAGAGTTCGCTCATGCCGTAACTGTCGTAGGCCTTGACGCCGAGACGCTGTTCCAGATCGCGGCGGGTATTCTCCGACCATGCTTCCGCTCCGAAACAGCCGACCTTCAGCGAGGACAGATCGGCATGCATCTCTTCGGCGACTTCGGTCAGGTGCATCGCATACGAAGGAGTACAGTGCAGAGCCGTCACATGGAAATCCTCGATCATTTCGATCTGGCGTTTGGTGTTGCCGGTACCGGACGGAATGACCGCCGCACCAATCTTCTCCGCACCCATGTGGATACCGAGTCCGCCGGTAAAGAGTGCATAGTTTGCGGCGTTCTGGAATATATCGCCGGCCTTGAGCCCTACCATGGTGAAGTTGCGTGCAAGCAGTTCCGCCCAGGTATCCAGATCATGTTTCGTATAGGCGACAACGGTCGGTTTGCCGGTCGTTCCCGAGGTGGTATGGATACGATTGACCTGGTTCATGGGTACGGCAAGGAATCCGAAGGGATATCCGCCGCGAAGGTCCGCCTTATTGGTAAACGGTATTTTACGGACATCTTCGAGCGTCCTGATATCGTCCGGATGCAGTCCCGCATCCTTGAACATCTTCTGATAGAACGGGACGTTCAGAGCCTGATGTATGGTCCATTTCAGACGCTTCAGCTGCAGGTCGCGCAGTTCCTGACCCTTTAAGG
>DALTWN010000006.1 GCA_029987045.1 Methanocorpusculum sp. | reverse complement strand
CCGAGTTCCGTACGTGGCTTTCTTCACATCATGCAACGGAATCTGAATGTTTCGTCGTAGTGAAGAAAGGCCGCCCGCAGGATATTTCCGGGATTCTCTATTATCTCGATGCGGTCGAAGAAGCGCTCTGTTTTGGATGGATAGATTCCACGTTCCGTATGGTTGCGGGAGTCGGACAGGTCCAGCGGTTCACTCCTCGCGGTCCGAAGAGTCACTGGTCAGAACTGAATCGGGAACGATGCAGACGGTTGGAGCGTCTCGGACTGATGACCGATGCAGGCCGTGCGGTTCTTCCGGGTGATGAGTTCCGCATTGATGATGATGTTCTTGAGGCGATGCAGAAAGACGATGAAGTCTGGAAGAATTTCTGTGCGTTTCCGCCACTGTATCAGCGCATCAGAATCGGCAACATTCAGCGTGACCGGATGATAAATCGTGAACGGTTCGAACGCGGTCTGCAGAAACTCATCGATACGGCAAGAGACGGAAAAATGTACGGCGAATGGACCGATTACGGCAGGCTACTGGAAAAATCCGTCAATTTGTAACCTGCAGATAGTTCTGGATGATGTATAAATCCGTAATATTGATATATAGAAAGGCGGATTATTCTAAATAATAGGAAAAATAGCAATGCTTGTATATGAAGGGTTAAAAAGTGATTTTCAAAGGGATGTAAAGAACGGGACAATAGCTACAGAAATTGAACAGAAGATATACGAAAAAATGGGTAGACATACTCAGCAAAATGAGTTCAATTCCTGGGTCAATTCCTTACGCCCCATGTCTCTTGCATTGGAGGATGATGCGATACCGCTTAATGCAGGAATTGCAATTGAATACAATATCCCTCTGTCAGCAAAACGGGTGGATTTTATAATTACCGGATATGATTCAAACCATGATCCCGAAATGGTCATCATTGAACTTAAGCAATGGAGTAAACTTGAAATCGTAGAATCTACCAAGACCATAGTAAATGTCGATGAACCGGAGCATCAGTATAAATATGAACCTCGGGTGAAAACCTTTACTGGTAATGCCTATAGGGATGTAGTTCACCCCTCATACCAAGCTTGGTCATATGCACAGCTTATTGCAGATTATAATGAGACAGTTCAGAAACAACACATAACTCTCAAACCATGTGCATATCTCCATAATTACATACCACAGATGCCCGATCCTCTAGTGAATCCTCAGTTTGAGCCGTTTATCACCTATGCTCCTGTGTTTACTATTACCCAAGGAAAGGAACTGAGTGAATTTATTAAAAAATATATTAAAACGGGCGACAATAAAGAAGTCCTCTATCTTGTAGATCACGGTAAAATCAAACCTTCAAAGAGTCTTCAGGATGCCATCGCATCAATGGTAGATGGAAATGAAGAGTTCATCATGATCGATGAACAACAAGTTGTCTTCGAAAAGATCAGCAAGATTTCAAAACAGTGCAAATCAGATCATAAAAAACGCACGATTATCTGTAAAGGCGGGCCAGGAACTGGAAAGAGTGTGATTGCTATCCGTCTGCTTTCTGAGCTGACCCAACATGAGCAATTCGTCCAATATGTTTCTAAAAACAGCGCTCCTCGGCAAGTATATGCAGCAAAACTAAAAGGTACAAGCCAAAAAAGTAGCGTTTATAATATGTTTAAAGGATCTGGATCCTATACAACCACTCCAGAAAATCTAATAGATACACTTCTTGTTGATGAAGCACATCGTCTCAATGAAAAATCAGGGATGTTCCACAACAAAGGAGAAAATCAGATTAAAGAAATAATTCACGCATCTAAGTGTTCGGTATTTTTTATAGACGAGAGGCAGAGAGTAACAATTGATGATATCGGTTCCGTTGCTGAGATTCGGAAATGGGCAGATGCTGAAGGATCAGATGTGACAGAACTGGAACTTGTATCTCAGTTTCGTTGTAATGGATCCAATGGATATCTTGCATGGATTGATGATCTTCTTGAAATTCGACAGAGCGCAAACTATAATCTGGATGGCATGGATTATGATGTCAGAATTTTTGATACGCCTGATGAAGTCAGGGAACTGATTGTTGAGAAAAATAAAATAGCTAACCGTGCACGTATTCTTGCAGGATATTGTTGGAATTGGCCAAAACCGATGCGAAATGATTCACATTTCCATGATATTCAAATCGGGGATTTTGGTATCAGTTGGAACCTGGAAGGAGATTCTACGTTTGCTATAAGTGAAACATCTGTAAATGAAGCAGGTTGTATTCATACAACTCAGGGTCTTGAGTTTGACTATGTTGGAGTAATTATTGGAGATGATCTGCGGTATGAAAATGGACATGTGGTTACTGATTTCACCCGACGAGCATCAACCGATCAATCCTTGAAAGGAATTAAGAATCTAAATAAAGCGAATCCCGTGGAAGCAAAAACAATTGCGGATGAAATTATCAAAAACACCTATAGAACACTTCTAACTCGTGGAATGAAAGGGTGCTATATCTACTGTACCAATCCGGAATTGAGAGAGTATATTCGGAGTAGAATTGTACCACATCCCATGAACTAACGAGGTGTCATCAAAAAAGTGTTTGGTGTGAGGCATTCTCCTCACTTATGCCCATTCACAGTGCTGAACTTTGTATCCGGAATCGGTGACGACCACTTCGACGCAGCCGAATTCATCGGTGCGGTACACGTCACCATAGTCATCCAGCCGATCGATTGCTTCCGCGGTCGGATGGCCGTAGGTATTTTCGCCGACGGAAATCACGGACACTTCCGGTTTTACCGATTTCAGGAACGAGGAAGACGAAGATGATTTGCTTCCGTGATGTGCGACTTTGAGAATATCGACGTCGCCGAGCCGTTTGCCGATTTCAGTCTCGACGTCTTTCGAGATATCCCCAGTCAGTGCGATCTTCGTCCTGCCGTATTCGATCAATAGAACAATGGAATCATCGTTCACATCGTCTCCCTCGGTCGGCGCAGACGAAACGACTGTCACCTTCACGTTGTCCCAGTCATTGATGGTGTCTCCCGTCGACAGAATCTTGTAATTGATGTTGTTGTCGGTAAGATAGGTCATGAGTTTCGTGTAGGTGTATGTATCCGCGGTGTTTCCGTTGTCGTAGAACGTGTCGGTCTTCTCGGACTCCATGACATGGCGTGCGAGTCCGATATGGTCGGAATCCTGATGGGTTGCAAGCAGCCATTCAAGACCGTCGATCTTGTTCAGATGCGTATCGAGTGCCGCTTCCGATTTTGCCGCTTCTTTCGTGCTCTTGCCGGCATCTATCATGGCGTTCTCGCCGTCATAGGTGAGCAGAACGGCATCTCCCTGCCCGATATTGATGAAATGTATTTTCAGCTCTTTTCCGGAGGATGCTGCCGGTGTAGGGGCCGTTGTCGCACTCTGGGTGGGACTTGCAGTCTGTGTCGGTACTGCTGTCGGAGTCATCGTCGGCGTCGGTTGTCCGGGTATATCGACCGGATGGTTCGAGATGTACCAGAATCCGATGAGACATGCGAGAATGAGTATGATGAGAATCAGGATTACTGCTTTTGATTTATTCTGTTTTCTTCTTGCCATTTTCTTCTAGACCTTCTTCTTGGTTTTTTCGTATTCGAGAATCGCACCGTTGCCGGCTTCACGGAACGCACGTGCGACACCGGCAGGTCCCAGCTTGATGCCGCCGAAGATACGTGAGACCATGAGGACATGCGAGCCGAGATTGTGATGGGCCATGACTTCCTGCAGCGCACGTCCGGGAGATCCGACTTCGCCATCGGCACGGCTGTCCTCGAACGAGCCGCATACGACCGCATAGCAGTGATGCGCCGCTTTTTTGTAGAGTTTGTCGTGGATTTCGCGAATCTCGGTCACGTCGTCCGGGGTATCTATCTCGTAGAGATGGGCGTAGAACTTCGATTTCTTTTCATCCAGACGGACTGCTGCAACTTCACGGACACTCATACGGAATCACGTATCCTGGCAAGTGCCGTCTTGAATTCGTCCAGGTATGCCTGCATGGAAAGACTGCCTTCGGGGAACGGACAGTCGGCGTCGTAGAGTTTGTCGATGACCGGCTGTGTCGGATAGATTTCAATGGGAATCCCTGCTTCTTCGGAACCCTGGACCATGGCTTTCCGGAAGAGTCCGATGCAGTAGGCGATCCGGCGTTTGTAGGTATCCCTGGTCTTTTCCAAGTATCCTGCGACTCTTCTGGTCTCGATACGCAGGAAATCATCCTTGATTTTCTGGTCTTTTACATTCCCGAGCATGTAATGATAATGTGCAAACGGGTACATGAGTTCCAGTTCGGCAGGAACCGTACCACAGGTACCGAAAATAACGACATGATATTTTTCCTTGTCGGGAAACACCTCGTCGAAGACTTTGTGGAAAACCTTGTGCGACGGGCTGGTACTGTAGGGTTTGCGTACTGCACACGGTATGAAGATACCGATGTCGCGTGGCGCTATCTGGTATTCATTTATGATGTATTGGTATGCTTTTTCGAACTGGGGGAGATAGAACGGCGGATCGGTCAGATCGTTCTCATCATATTGCGGTTTCACTCGCGGACCTCGAATTCGACATCGATCGCGTTCTGATCGATCTGTTTCCGCGGTCGTCCTACCGGCAGTGCCAGCCACAGCAGCGTATAGATGATGACGACCAGGATAATCGGTATCGGTACGAACAGGAGAATGATTGTGATGATGCGGATGAGGATGGACGGCAGATGCGTATATTCTGCAATCCCGCCGCAGACACCTGCAATCCATCTGTCGGTCGGAGACCGTGTCAACCGTTTATTTGCCATGCTTATCTGTTTCCCCAGTGTTCTTAAATTGTTTTCTCTCCGCAGACCGGACATCTGCTGCTCTTCTTCACATCGAACGTAGAAAGGGTGTTTGCCATACCGTCGTAGATCAGGAGTTTACCAGCAAGTGTCGGGTTGCCGGTGAGTGCCCGGATTGCTTCAAGCGCCTGCATGCTGCCGATGATTCCGCAGGGTGCCCCGAGAACCGCAGGGGAGCTGGCGGTTTCCGCATGCGGGAAGATACAGGACAGGCACGGTGTTTTTCCCGGGATGACCAGCGTGAGTTGTCCGTTGTATCCGGCAACCGCGCCGTGAAGAAGCGGTTTGTTCAACGATAATGCCGCACGGTTCAGGACATAGCGTGTCTCGAAATTGTCCAGGCAGTCGATGATCAGATCGGCATTTCCGATCATGCGTACGACCGACGTATCATCGATCTTTTCTGTGAATGTTTCGACCGTGCACGACGGGTTGTAGGCTTCTATGGTCTTCTTTGCGGATTCAGCCTTGTTCTCGCCGATGCGATTCTTCGCATGGAGGATCTGACGGTTCAGATTGGAGATATCGACGGCATCCATATCTGCAATCCGGATCGTTCCGATACCGGCGGATGCAAGATAGAATGCCACCGGTGATCCGAGTCCGCCGGCTCCGGCGATGAACACGGTCGCACGGTCCAGTGCTGCCTGTCCCGCTTCACCGATGAGCGGAATCTGGCGGATGTATGTATCATTATTTTGCGGCATAGGTATCACGCACCAGGGATAGACATGCTATCGCATCTTCCCGTTTCTGATCTACAGTGTTGGTTTTCAGCCAAGATAAGAGTACAGTACACCGGTCCTGCGGTAATTCCGATTCTTTCAGGATACGTCGGTATGTTCTGTCCGGATAATAGACGGATTTTCCTGCTCTGATGATTTGCTGTTCTTCATCGGCAGAGACGATTCCTTCGGCAACCGCTTTCGTGAGGGTAGCTCGGATATTTACCAGCGGTTCGGAAAGTGCCATGCCGGTTTCCGGATCGTACAACAGACCGACTTCATCGTCGGCAATGATCTTTCCGGATTTGTACCAGTTGAATACGGTCCCGACTCCTACCATGCCGAACGGTTCCAGTTCACAGGCACGCAGCGCTCCCATGGACGATGAACCGTAGACGGAAATGCCCTGCTTGATGACTCCGAGTATCTCTTTGTGTCCTACCGATTCGTCCTGGAAGAACACACCGTCGATAATCACCATGACCTCGGTACCGTTCGAAGCAGCCAGTGCGGCATCCCCGCGTTTTACCGGCGGCAGATATTCTGCGTCAGGCAG
This sequence comes from Methanocorpusculum sp., assembly GCA_029987045.1. Taxonomy (GTDB): domain Archaea; phylum Halobacteriota; class Methanomicrobia; order Methanomicrobiales; family Methanocorpusculaceae; genus Methanocorpusculum. The sequence goes on along the minus strand of DALTWN010000006.1, from coordinate 9,529 downwards.
ATATTTTCTTGCTTCTTCTACGGGAAGACTTGGTCCGAGGAAGACAGTGATTTTCACCATATTATCTCCGGTGTTTCTGGATTCTGCGCATCTCGGCGTCACGGCATCGCTGACCACGGCGTTCGTTGTCGATGGTGAAACATTCAAGACCAGGAACAATGACACGGACGACCGGAATCTGCAGTTCTGGATCTGTCATATCGCAGACAATCACTTTGGATAGACCCGCAGATTTCAGGTGTTCTATGATGGTTTCGATATCGGTCTTGAAATCGTTGCTGCTACAGGAGGGAACAGCAGATGCCGGTTCATATTCGTCCCCGTTGAACCAGTAGGCGTTCATGCGTTTCGTCCGTTCATATCCCATGAATTCACGGAACCGGGCAAGGGTTGCATCTTCGCGCGCACCGTGAATCTGTGTGGCTCTGCTCTGTGCGACTTCCGAGAGTGCACGAATCATCGCGATTTCCGCATTGGTGTGGGTCCCCATACCGATCATCAGCAGACGCGGGTCTTCGAGTTTCACATCGTCGGAGACAGCGGCGATGGTCGGGATACCGATATCCGAGGTGATATCGCGAAGGGTGACCTCGACACCGTTTCTGGTGAACTTATCTGCCATTTCCTGGACTTTTTCCGGCAGGTCGGTAAGTTTCTTACCGGTTTCGCGGGTCACTTCCGCAAGAGACCAGGAATCACGTTCGATGACTTCGGTAAGTGCATAGAAGATTGCTTCTTCCAGGGTATTTCCGGATGCGACACCGTTGGAGTTCGTCCTGAAGAGTTTGGGCATATAGAGTGGGTTGGGGTGGACAACAGCGCAGAACGGCACATAGATGGGTTCATGGTTTGCAATATCGTATCCTTCAATCCACGGGTATGATCCTTCCCGTTCGCAGGACCGGGGAAGAATCAGGTCTTCCGGATCGAGTACGCAAAGACCTTTCCCGACCATCTCACGATACGAGAACGCCTGCAGGTCGCGAGGTATGGCTTCTGCACTGTAGCGTTCGATTCCCTCCATGATTCCGGCGGCACGAGCTTCTTCTTCTGTTCCTCCCTTTCCGTTATAGACCGATATTGCTCCGTCAGCGGCAGCTGGACGAATGCACGAATAGACAGGAATACCGAGGCGGTCAAGGTCGGTGATATCGGCAACACGGGTAATACCTGCATCAGTCGTGAACTTCTCGATACGTGCTAGCGTATCTGCAGGGGTGGCACTCCGTTCAGTCCAGCCGGTATAGACTTTCGGCGAGGATTTGAGCTCAATCATTAGAAGGATATTCGTTCTGAAGTATAATCTACATTTCCGTCCGAATCCTGAAAAAACGCGTTATCTCACTGATTGGATAGAGAAATAGATATAAAATGCCGGCGAAATTATAAGTTAGATTTACCATGAAGCCGGAAACCAAGATAATAACATGCCCGAAATGCGGCTCCAAGCAGGAGTTCACGATGTTTCCCACAATCAACGGAGCGAATCACGACCTTCGTGAAAAGTTCCTTGACGGATCTCTCATGACAATCACCTGTTCGAACTGCGGATTCTCCGGAGTTGTCGAGTACCCGATGGTCTACCACGATATCTCGGAGAATTTCTCGATCTATTTCGAGCCGGATTCGGATGCACGCACGACGGATCTCAATCATATGGTTCCTGCCCATCTGGAAAATGAGTTCAGACTCCGTCTGGTTCATACCCAGGATGATCTCCGCGAGAAAATATATCTGTTCCGTGACAAGCTCGATGACCGTATTGTTGAACTCGTAAAGGATGCGATTCTGCGTGAAATGGAAGCAAAGAAGGAAAAGATTCAGCCGGACTCACTCTACTATGCGGAAGACAGTTTTGCCTGCGAAGGACGCAGTCTGATCTTCGTACCGAAGAAAGGTACGGAATATCTCGATCCGATCAAGATTCCGTTCGCCACCTATGAAAACATCAAAAAGATGATGTCCAGTATCTGGGAACGTCCGACGAAAGGATACACCCTAGTAGACCGTGAATGGATTAAAACAGTCTGAGGATAGAATGGAAGAAGAACAGGATTTCACCGATGTTGATGATGTGATTGTCTGTCCAGAATGCGGGCATGAACAGGAAATTCATGTTATTCCCTCTGTCAATGTCACTGTCGATCCGGATATGCGGGAAAAAGTATTGTCCGGCGAAATATTCCTCTTTACCTGCGAGAAATGCGGATTTGCCGGATTTGCTGGGTATCCGTTCATCTATGAGGATAAGGAAACTGCTGGCGGATTCCTGATCTATCTGGAGCCGGAATGTCCGGATCGTGAAGTAGGCGTCGATGGTGATGTTGCCGATCAGGTTCTTCTGCAGACGATGACGATGCGTCTGGTAACGACGGTAAATGAACTCAAGGAAAAGATCTTCGTCTTCGAAGCGGGACTCGATGACCGTGTACTTGAACTTTTCAAGATGCTTGCGCTTTCCAAGATGGAATCCGATGATGCGGAAAAGATTCCGGATGAACTCAGGTTCACCGAGATTTCTGAAGTCGATGGAGAAAAGAAGGTGTTCTTTGCAGCGTTCAAGGAAGAAAAATATCTGGGGATTTTGGAACTGCCGTATTCGCTCTATCAGTCATGTGTGATTACCGGTGCTCCCATCTGGGATTATCCGATAAATGAATGCGGAATGGTCGATCAGCAGTGGGTTGCCGAGCGTCTGAAGGCGGAACGCGAATCGGATCATCCTGACATGTGTTCGGATGAGTGTTGCGAGACCTGCGGCCATGACTGCGGAGGTAAACGTGAGAACTGAGCTGGATATAGATTCAAGTATGCGTATCTTCGCATCTCGCGGCATCATCTCGACTGAAGAGATGCGTGCAATCGATCGGAATGCCGACGAGTATGGTGTTACGCCGCGGGAACGGATGGAAGCCGCCGGAGTTCAGCTTGCGAATGCGATTCGCCTGGAACTCCCGCATGCAGTGCTTTTCCTCTGCGGTCCGGGAAACAATGGCGGAGACGGGTATGTTGCAGCACGCCATCTTGCAGAAGAACTCAATGTCTATGTCTTATCCTTTGGTGCAAAGACGCCGGAGGCAGAAGCGGCGCTTGCCGCATTGAAGCAGACATCTGCATTCGTCGTAACCGTCGACCGTATCGCGGATCTGCCGGAGGTATTCGATACCGATTATATCATCGACTGTCTGCTTGGAACCGGGGCACGGAAACCGCTCTCTGATATCTATGCGGCCGCTGTTGAGCGGATCAATGCATCTTCTGCCACTGTCATTGCCTGTGATGTTCCGACTCCCGGAGCACGGGCAGACCGTATAATCGCGTTCCATGCGGCGAAAGTTGCGAATTCGGAAGTCGTATCTATCGGCATCCCGCTTGCGGCGGAAGTCTGCTGCGGTCCGGGCGACCTTCTGGAACTCAAGCGCAAATCTTCTGCAGCTCACAAGGGAGCGGGTGGAAAAGTCCTGGTAATCGGCGGAGGCCCCTATCAGGGAGCTCCGTTCCTGGCTGCAGAAGCCGCACTTCGCGGCGGAGCGGATATTGTCCGTCTGGCATCTCCGGTCGATGGATTCGCTCCGGATGTCATTCTGGAACGATTGCCGGGAGACAGGATCGGCAGTGACCATATCCGCAAACTCGTATCGCTTGCAGCCGAGGTGGATGTTGTCGTGGCAGGTCCCGGTCTTGGAGATGATGCAGAATCGCTGGATGCTGTTAGATATGCAGTATCCGCCGCGAACTATGCAGTGGTAGATGCCGATGCACTGCGGGCTCCGCTGCCGAAAGCAAAGATTGCTACGATTTATACGCCTCATGCAGGTGAATTCAGCCGTGTATTCGGATTTGCCCCGGATCCGACGGAAACCATGGCGAACCAGGCACGGACTGTCAGTAAGGCTGCAGAACGGGCAGGCGGAACGATTCTACTGAAAGGGAAATATGACATCATCTCGGACGGAACGAAAGTCAAGTTCAACTGTTCCGGTGATGCAGCAATGACCGTCGGCGGTACCGGAGATGTTCTTGCCGGATTATGCGGCGGTATTTTCTGCAGGTTGAAGAATCCGATGGCGGCAGCCTGTGCCGCGGCATATGCCGCAGGAAAAGGCGGAGAACTTGTTGCGGAAGTTATGGGCGATGGTATGACCGCCTCCGATCTGCTTCAGGGAATTGGAAGTGCTTTGTGGAAGCGATAAGAGCAATGTATCTGACGAATGAATTCAAAAAGGCTATTGAGGCCTATATTGCACCGCTTTCTCCCGAAGAAAAAGAAGTATATTATCGTCAGGGGGAAGAATCGATTGCAATCCGGGAACAGGAAGGACTCACTCCTGAAACCTATCTGAATCTGATCAAAGGTATCGGTGATTACCTGAAAGCGACATCGGGAAAGAATTTCATGTCCGAATATCAGCGTATCGGGATCACCGATTCGATTACCTTCTATTCGTTCCAGCTTTCGGGTGGAGGAAATTTCAATATATTCACCACGCCGGAAGGAAAAATGGTGATCGATACCGGGTATGGTGCCTATCATGATGACTGTGAAAAGATGCTGAAAGCTCTTGGGCTTGGCGGATACGAGGATATCAGATCGGTCGTATGTACGCACGGCGATGCAGACCATTGCGGTGCATCCGGCTACTATCCGGTACCCCCGCTGATGCATCCGGTTACCAAAGCACTCCTGGATTCGGGAACCCGTGCGTATGGATCGACCTCTCAGAAACTGTTGCTCGAACAGTTCTATACGACATCGATCAACACCATGTCGCGGATGAATGTCCCGTCCACGGTCATTGAAACAGATACTACTCCGATAGGTTCACGCGGACTGTTTCCGATTATCGGCCGTGTATCGTTTGCGGGCATGGAGTTCGAAATCTGGGAAAGTCTTGGTGGACATATTGCCGGTCAGCTTCTGCTGTACGAACCGCGGCTCGGCATGCTCTTTACGAGCGATGCGTTCATCAATTTCGCAACCCTGTCCAAGGAACGTGCGAACTATTGTTCGATCGCCGATTCGATGATCGGATCGGTCAATGTAGACAGTGCCATCGCACGAAAAGAACGCCAGGAACTTGCCCGGTTGTTTGCAGAACTTGATACGGAACTGCACACCAGTGGTCGCAGACTGCTCATCTGTTGCGGTCATGGTGCGGTATCCATGGTCGAAGGAGACCATCTGGTTCCGGCATCCGAATTGCTGAAATATACTGCTACATAAGAGGAAAATATCTATGGAAACTCCCGTTTCATCACCGGAAATCCGTCATCTGACAGAAGCATCGTTCAACAAGGTCATTCTTTCCGCAAAAAAGGCGGTTGTCGATTTCTGGGCAGAATGGTGCGGCCCGTGCCGTCGGTTCGCTCCGGTTTTTGAACAGCTCTCTATCGAGTTCCCCGATGTTCAGTTCTGCAAATGCAATACCGACGAAAACCAGGGTATTGCGCAGGAATTCTTCATATTTTCCATTCCGACAACCCTGTTTGTCCGAGATGGCCGGGTGGTTCACCAGATCTCCGGAGCAATGACCGAAGAGCAGTTCCGTGAAGTACTGACTGCCGTATTCGCGGACGCTCCGTCCGTTCCCTGAATTATCGCGTTCAGATAGATTCGGGAAACGGTTTCTGAAAAAAAAGGGGTGGAATTTCCGTACGGTATGCCGGATTTCCGCATATGATCTGCTGAATTATTGGACGGTATTTTCAGATCCGAGATTTTCGACGATTGTCAGTTCGTACGTGATTGTTTCTCCGGAAAGCGGATGATTCGCATCGACGACAATTTTGGTCGGTGTGACTTCCTTGATCATTACCGATCCTTTTATTCCTTTGATAGTCAGGGAGAATATGTCGCCGACACTCGGTTCATGATCGAGATTGAGTTTCTTGCGTTTGATGGGGAAGACGAGATGTTTGTTATGGAGTCCATATGCTTTTTCCGGGGGAAGGACGACCGTCACGGTCTCTCCTGGTTCCTTTCCCAGCAATGCCTCTTCGAATGCGGGATTGATCATGCCTTCACCGAGACGCACTTTCTGTGGGTCTCCTTCGCTTGTGTCCTCGAAGATAGTGCCGTCTTCCCGTCTGCTACGGAAGTGCAGAAGAAGCGTGTCGTGTTCTGTTACCGATACCATACCATTCATTTGGTTTCGAGAGATTAAACGGTTTAGGATGTTCACAACACTTTATACTTGGAATGCTAAATGATATAGCATGAATAAAATATGGCCGACCGGACTGCCCGACCCGTCCGTCCGTACCGTGGGAGATATGGAAAATGTATTGGCTGTGCGTCCATCGGGTCTGAATCCCGATACACCGCTGTACTACATGTATCGCGATCTCTATAAGACTCATGGAGACCATGAATGGCTGCAGCGTCATCATCTCCGTTACGACATCACGAGAATACCGGCAGGTGTTCTCAATGGAGAATATACCAAGACAAAAGGACATTATCACCCGCAGAATGAAGCGGGAGTCGCATATCCGGAAGTCTATGAAGTCCTTTCGGGATATGCGTATTACCTGTTGCAGCGCCGTGATCACACCGATGTGATTGTCGTTGCTGCACGTGCAGGAGATGTCGTGCTGATTCCATCCGGTTATGGACATGTTACGATCAATCCTGGACGCGAGGATTTGATCATGGCGAATCTCGTATCTACTGATTTCCAGAGTGAATATGGGGAAATCAATGAGATGCACGGTGCTGCATACTATTACATGAAAAAGGAAGGATGGGTGCCGAATCCGTTGTACGGCGATCCGATTCCGATTCACACCCTGTTGCCGGCAGCCATTCCGGAACTCGGTCTGCTACGTGGACGTACTCTCTACGAAATGGTCGGAACGTCCGATACGCTGGATGTAATGAACCATCCGGAATTATTCACAGATGCAGTCGGACGGTTTTGTTCAGAGAAAATAGAACTCTAATTTTTTGATTTTTTAAAATCTATTTTTACGCGGAAAAAATAATGGGGCGGGTTCCGGTTAGAAATCCGCTCCGATCTTCTTGAAGACCGTTATGTTGAGAGATGCGGTTTCACCGATTCTGGTGAAATAATATTTCAGCCAGTTCCATACGGCTCCGATACCGCTGCCTCCGGTATTTATCGCATCGAACCAGTAATGCTTTTTCTGCGTCCATTTCTCATATCCGCTCAAGTTCTCGTAACTTTCGAGATCATGGGTTATTATGAGGTCGTATCCGCAGTTTTCCATGTATTCCGGCGGATTCAGCACATTGTAATAATATATCTTGTTCGGTTCTTTGGCAAAATACCAGGTAAATGGCCAGCCAATTGCCGACCCGTCGGTGCCGGGGATGGAGACGATCGCAACGCTGTCTGCTTCCTCCATGGCGTCAAGCAGCGGGCGCAGGTCTTCGGAGTTCTGGACCTGGGCGATCGGTCCGCAGAGATCGCAGGGGTTGTAGACCGTACATCCGGAAACAATGCAGAGGTAGATGATTGCGCATGCTCCGATGACAAAGACTCGTTTCGGTTTGAGAACGGAGAGACCGTATGCGGCAACAATGATCATAGGGAGAAGCTGGTGCAGAATCAGCCAGGGTACTTTCTCACCGATTACCGCATAGACTATCATGGAGGTTATGAACCAGACGATAGCGAAGAGAATAAATTCACGTTCGCGATTGATCTTTCGCGGTTCTGCCGGACGTACAAAGAGGTTTTTGAATCGGGTATCTTCTGTCTGTTCCGCTTTTGGCGGTCTGAAATGTCTGATGATTCCCCAGATAGCAAGGGCAAACAGCGATATTTCGTAGAGAATCAGGGTGCCGATGTAATAGACCGCCGGTCCGCCGAGAGGCTGATCTTTCTGAACCGAGAACCAGTGTTCGATGGCAGCCTGACCTGCCTGCAGGAGCATTTCCGGATGCTGCCAGAATGAGGAATAGAAGGTGAATACGACAAGCAAGAATACGCCGAATGCTATGAGCAGATGTTTCCACCAGTTCTTCGGCAGGGTGAATTTCTTCGTCCAGAGAAGGTAGATGAAGAATGCCGCGAACGTTGCAATGATAATCGGCATGTTTTCCTTGCAGCAGAGTCCAAGTCCTGCTGCAATACCGGCAAGTACAAGCCAGTACCATTTCTTTCTCGTCATCCACGCGAGCATGGCAGCGATCATCAATAATGAAAAGAAGATGATGAATACATCGTTGCGCAGGAAGCGAGAGAAGTAAAGCATGCATGGTGAAATTGCAATGAACAGTGAAGCCAGGCAAACGACCTTCTTATTGATGAAGTCCATGCGGTAGATCCAGTAGAGAAGAGGGATCAGACCGCATCCGAAGAGACATGGTACGATTCTGCCAACGAAATCAGTTGCCCCGAAGAGTGAAAACATTCCTGCAGTCACGTAATAGAGGAATGGTCCGTGATATACCGGATCATAGGTGTAGTGATTCGTTGACATGAGGATATAGGAGAACCAGGCATGAATTGCTTCGTCGTGGTGGAACAGTTTCAGGTCAAGAAACATGAACCGCAGGGCGATTGCAAGAATCAGTATGAGGAGAAGAATAACTTCTACGCGCAGGAATGGTTTCAGTTTATCGGGGATTTTCAAAGCCATTGTTATTTGGTAGTGACGAACGGACCATCTTCTGTTACGATGACCGTGTGTTCAAATTGTGCTACAAAGCTGCCGGGAATATCGGAAAGCGTGTGGTATTCATAGAGATCGCCCTGGCGAATCAGCGTGGGGATGGCAAGTTCCGCTTTCGGGATGTTCAGCCATTTACGCGAGAACGGCAGTCCCTGCATGATTTCTGCCCGTTTCATGATCTTGCGTGCAGTAGGCGAACGTACGGGTGAATCTCCAACGACCTGATAGATTTCTCCTCTGGTGCCTTCATGGACCATGCCGGACCCTGATGTTGCGAACGGTTCGATTGCGATTGCGTCATCGAGACGAAGAACAGCGTTGCCGAATGCGCCGGTGTTCGGAATGGAAAGACCGTGGTGAAGACTGTAGCGTCCGAGAGCATGTCCAGTGAGATTGACGATCGGCCGGTATCCGTATGAAGTTATTGTCTCTTCGACTGCTTTTCCGATTTCAGAAACCACAAGTTCCGGTTTGACCAGCTTGATTGCAGCTTCGAGTGCGTTGTAGGATGCGTCGCAGAGGCCCTTATGGTCGCCAAGGTCGACGGTCACCGCAGTATCTGCGATATAGCCTTCTACATGTGTGCCGATATCGAGCTTGACCAGGTCTCCTTCTAGGAAAACACGGTCATCGACTGGTGACGGGGTATCGTGTGCGGCACATTCGTTTATTGAGATGTTCGGCGGGAATGACGGGTTTACGCCGGCAGCCTCGATCTTGTCGAGAACCATCTCGAAGATCGTGCTGTGCAGGACGCCCGGTTTGATTTCTGCTGCGCAGGAATGCAGAACATCATGAGCAATCTTTCCTGCTTCTTTATAGTAATCGAACTCTGTATCGTTCATGCTAATATTAAATCCTCTTCAAAGGTAGTAAATGTATCAAATCC
>DALTWN010000158.1 GCA_029987045.1 Methanocorpusculum sp. | reverse complement strand
AGGAGTAATCTAACATGGTAAGAAAACCAGCACGAATGTATAACCATCTGGCAAAGACGGCATACTGCCGCCGCCAGTACATGGGAGGAGTTCCCGGCGTTAAGGTTGTCCAGTTTGATATGGGTAACCTCACTGAGGATTTCCCGATTGCAGTACACCTTGAAGCAATTGAAGGATGTCAGATTCGCCACACCGCAATGGAAGCAGCACGTATCAATATGAACAGACGTTTAATGGATTCTATCGGTAAGAACGGATTCCACTTAAAGATCAGAACCTACCCGCACCACGTTCTGCGTGAACACAAATACGCAACCGGTGCAGGTGCAGACCGTGTTTCTGAAGGTATGAGACTTGCATTCGGTAAGCCTGTCGGAACTGCAGCACGTGTTGCACCGAGACAGAAGGTATTCACCATCTGGACCACCAAAAACAACGTCGAAAAGGCAAAGGACGCTCTCCTCCACGCAGGACAGAAGCTTCCGACCCCAGTTCGTGTCATTGTTGAAGAGTAAGATTATCTCAAGCTCTCCGGCAATATATTAATTTCAACCTTTTTTTACGTACTTACAAAAAATCACCGCAGAAATCAGCGTACGCTCAATTTCCCGCGAAGAACATCCTGAAAAGCCCTTTCATACCAATCGACCCGAGACGAAGAAGTTCCGGACGACGAATCAGCTGTCTGAATAAATGGGATGGTTTGTCAATATCTCCGTATTTCGTGATGAGATCAAGAATAGCCGGCGTATTCAGCGTTTCAAGAACATGATCCACATCTGCGGTAGCGAGACCGCGACGGAATTTCAGGATCTGCAGACCAGTCTCCAGCTCACGCCCGAAATCATCCTGACATCGGGCTGCATATGCTGAGGTATTGCCGGATTCAAGCGCATCTAGAGCCGTATCCGCCGCATGCCGTGCCGAACGGAGACCGGTATATATCCCGCCGCCGGAAGTCGGTTTCGGGAACCCGGCAGCATCGCCTGCAAGCATCCATGACGGACCGCAGATACGTTTTCTTACCCCGACAGGCACCGTCCCCGTCACCAGCTCCATTTTTCCGGATACCTGGAGATATCTGGTGAATGCGGCAAACCGGGCAGGAACATCCCGGGTCCCGCACAGACCGATACGGGACCGGGTAGATGATACCGGTATCACCCATGCAAAGAAATCCGGTGAAAAATGAGGATAGAGACAGACCTGCGGTGTATCGACCGGATAGGTTACCTCCGCCTGAATCCCGGAATACACATACGGTGATGCAAGTACCCCGAACGATTTCGCCGCAACACTCCATGGTCCATCCGCCGCGATAAGAACCCGGTAGGAAATCTCGTCTCCCGATGCGGTATAGAGGACCTTCTTTTCCTCGCTGACCCGGACCACTGCCGTCTTCATCCTGAAGTCGGCACCCACATCACCGGCACGCTCTGCGGTTTCACGGTCGAGCATGCCGCGATCGACAACATATGCCTTGGTAACGCCTGCATCGAAGGAGAGCGGAGCTGCATCATTCGATCCGAATATCTTTGCACCGGACACCGTACGCAATACCGGATGATTCGAGACACCGCATTCCGCAAATGCCGCATTCGACAATAATCCTGCACACTGAACCGGATACCCGATCGTTCCATGCTCTTCGACCACCAGCGTCTTCAGTCCCAGGTCCGCACAATACCTAGCGGCAGTGTTTCCGACCGGTCCCGCTCCCAACACGACAACATCGTACATCAGAAACTGCCGTCCTGCTCAAAACTGCGTCCGAACCGGATAGCAAGTTCCGCCTTATAGAGTTCGCGCCCCAGATACGCGGCGTGATCCAACAGTGACACCCCGTTTTCAGCCAGGATCGCGGCAAACACTTCTTCCGCAGTTTTCCCGCGAATGGCTTTTCCGTGACGGACAGCAACAATCTTTCCGTCTTCCACACCAATACGGAAATTCCCATTCGGATCGAATACCGGATTTTCCGGAACTCCGGATACATCGACAACAGTATCATAGAGCGGAACCGGTTCACGCCGTTTTCGTTTCTCCTTGATGACAAAGACATCGCATCCTACATCCTTCGGATACGGCCTGCCTGCCGATGACTGCATGAGATCGACCGCACGCCGCATTTCCGAGACAGCACCCTGCGTTTTATCCGAATGTTCCGAAACAAGAACAAACGCACATCCGCATTCAGTAGCGGTTGCCGCAAGCATTGCACAGATTCCCGGACTGTCAGCATCGATCAATTCCGTGACATTGACACAGCCCATGAACTTTGGGATACCATAATCCAGGAGGAATTCTGCGAAGGTTGCAGTCATGCCGGAAAGCGGGGGCTGCAGCAACGGATCGGCGAAGAGCACAGCGAGGCCGAGGTCCTGTGCCTTTGCAATGGTTTCCGGAAGCGGATGCTCATCACGCGGAATCAGGACGACAGCGGTTTCTGCCGCCCGGATATCGTCCGCCAGTTCATCCAACGTATCATAGGTCAGTGAAATCACTATATCCACACGGAAAAGAGATGCTTTGATCAGATCCGGATTGAGGGTGTCGATAGACAAGACACAGGGCAGATTTTCCAGTTCCTGGAAACAACGGATGACGTCTGCAGGTTCTGCATCGAACCCGAATCCGAGATCGATACCGTCCGCACCGGCGGCAAGCGCACGGCATGCGGTTTCCCGCAGATCAGTCCTGCGATGCGCATCCATGATTTCACAAAGAACCTTGATGCGGGACGTTCCGCCGAATTTCGTATCACGCAGCGTACAGTACGCATCGGCATGCTGTTCATTCTGCAAAAGACGTTCTGCCGTCTCTTTTCGTATCTGGTTTTCCAGAAGCGTATCCGCCGCCTGTGTGCGGGACAGTGTCCCTGCAACGATCAAGGAAAAACATCTGCGGATATCAGCCGCGTGGCGGGTTCCCCGATAGATAGGAATCCCGGTTTCTTTTTCCACTGCCGAGAAATCAGCCGTGCACATGCCGGAAACGACGACACAGTCTGCCGGATGATCGGCGATAAGCGATCTCAACCGGGATATTGTCAGAAATGAAGCAACTTCACCTGCTGCTACGACATCCCATTCGAATCCCTCTGCTGTCTGCAGCTCACGCTCGAGAACTGCCGCACTCTGGGTACCGGTCGGAAAAAGAACACGCATTCGTATCTACTATATTGGTCTTCCTGATTTAAAAGATACCATACCGCGGCAATTAATACGTTTCAATACCAACAAACTTACTGAAAATCCCAT
>DALTWN010000157.1 GCA_029987045.1 Methanocorpusculum sp. | reverse complement strand
ATATGGGTCTGGTCAAGGATAATGTCGTACATACGGCAGTTGACCGGTTCAAGTACGCATATGTGGTGTACGATACTGAGTATCTGAAGAACATCAAGATTGCCCGTGAATGGATTGAAGCTCAGGGAATCGACCTCGTCGGCAGATTCTCTCAGTTTGAATATCTGAATATGGACGGATGTATCAGAAGCGTTCTGAACTTTGTGGAGAAACAGTAATCATGATATCTGTAGTAATCCCAGCCTTCAATGAAGGAGAAGGCATTGAAGATTGTCTGAAGAGTCTTTGTGACCAGACATTGCCGCGTGACCAGTATGAAATTATCATTGTTGATGGCGGCTCGAAAGACAATACCCGTGAAATTGCAGCGAAATATGCAGATCAGGTATTTATCCAGACCAGTAAGAAAGTAGGAGGGGCACGCAATGATGGGGTGCTTGCAAGCAAGTATGACTGGGTGGTTACCGCTGATGCTGACTGTTTCTTCCCGCGGACCTGGCTGGAAACCATTGTAAATGATTTCAAGCAGTATCCGGAAGCATCGACGTTCTATGGTCCGATCTACCCGATTGAACCGGGTGTCAAGAACAAGGTGGAGGTTTTCCTCTACAACCGTGTCGTGCATGCCGGAGGTAAACTGGGATTCTTCTATGCGACTCTTGGTGCAAACACTGCATTCCGCAAGAAAGAGTTCATTGAAGCGGGAATGTACCGTGTCTGTGATGCGGGAGACGACTGGGAACTTCCGTTCAGAATGAAGAAGTTCGGTAAGATTCATCTGGATATGAAGATGGTTGTCGGGTTCTCCATGCGCAGATACATGAATTTCGGCCTGCTTCGTTCCGGATTCCAGTGGTTCTATGTTGTTGCAAAAGGTGGAGACTCCGATAAGCATCAGTATATGGGTAAGACCTACGCGAAAAAAGAAGATAAAAAATAAGTTTTTTTCTATTTTTACACTAATTTTACGGTACCGACAATACGGAGTTTTCCACCGTCAAGATAGTGAAGTACTGCATTGTCTCCCGGTTTGAAGACCACTGGGGTTTCCAGTTCCAACGTGATGGTCGGATGATGCCAGTCTGATCCGTTATCGACTTTGGTAATGCGGGCGGATAAGAACTGCATCCAGTGTCCGACGGCAACGACCATCTGCTCTTTCAGTTCGCCCGGCCAGTATTTTACAAGCGTTGCCTGACAGGTCAGTTCAGTCTTATGGATGACAGCAGGGTCGGTAGTTAACACATAGCCTCTATCAAGATCTTCAGCCTCAATATCCTTGAGTGCACACCCGACACGGTCGCCAGCATATGCTGATTCGAAATCATCGTCGTGTTTCTGGACAGAGCGGATCTGGCAGGTCTTTCCGGTCGGCTCAATACGCATCTTGTCGTGTTTCTTGATCCATCCATCCGCGACACAGCCGAGAATGACGGTTCCTACGCCTTTTACGTTGAAATGATGATCAATCGGCACTGTTCCGACATACCCGTCCTTTGGTTCCATGTCAGGCTGTTTTGCAGCCTTGGCCAGGAGTTCTGCAGTAAGGCCGATGAAATCCTCTTCGCAGATCTTGTATGATTCGAGAACAGTTCCCTTGATGAGCGGGGCAATCTGTTCCGGCTGGATATAATTCTTCAGAATAATGTGTCCTTCCTTTACACCGGCACAGTCCAGCACAAGAATCCATTCTGCAAGCATCGGGGTTATTTCGGAGACGACGACAATGGCTTCATGTGCCATGGAAACAACGTAGTAAAGCGGTGCAAGCCGGTCCGGATACCGGGTCGGTTCGAGAAACGTAACGGTGTCATGACCTTTTTTCAGGTTATAGAACGTGATATCGGTACTGGTTCCTTTTTTACCCAGATCACGGGCATATCCATTGGGTGCCAGTACAGCTATGGTTAAATTCGGCATATTGCTTATATCATTGGCGGTGCTCCCTGATTAGTATTATCTTGTAATCTCCGATAATGTAGCCAAAAAACCCTATTCACTGAGTGAATACCAAAAAGATTTATGTAGTTGTTTGACCTATTATTCAATTGTATGAAAAATGTAAAGATGAATGTAGAGGGCAATATATTAACCATCGAAGTTGATTTAAGCCAGGACTTTGGTCCATCTGCATCTGGGAAGACCATTCTGATTGGTTCCACCCTTGGAAACAAAGCGGTATCCCGTAAATTCCCAGATGTCCGTGTCGGTGTCAACGTCTATAAGAAGGCACAATAACTCTCTATCTATTTTTTGCGTGAAGCATGAGGCCCTACGTTATAATTAACGCTGCTATGAGTGCTGACGGTAAAATTTCGACACCGTTACGTAAGCAGACGAAAATTTCAGGAACGGATGATTTTGCACGTGTCGAATGTCTTCGTGCCGAGTCCGATGCAGTGCTGGTTGGCATCGGTACCGTACGTTCAGATGATCCGTCTCTGCGGCTCAAGAATGAACAGCTGAAGGCGGAACGGATACAGGCAGGAAAACCTGCGGAACCTGCACGCATTGTTGTTGATTCCCGTGCTGAATTCCCGCTGGATTCCGACATGTTCAAAAAAGGGTCCGGACGGGTAATTGTCGTTTGTTCTGAACAGGCGCCACAAGAACGAATAGACGCCTTGTCTCAGAAAGTCACCGTCATTCTTGCAGGAAAAACACATGTTGATCTTAACCTCATGCTGGATGCATTGGGAGACCTGGGAATCAGGCAGCTTATGGTTGAAGGCGGAGCCTCGATTCTCTGGTCGTTTATGAGTCAGCGTCTCTTTGATGAAATACGCATATATGTCGGCGCACTCATTATCGGGGGTAAAACATCTCCAACGTTTGCTGATGGAGACGGATTTACACAACCTGAAGAGTTCACGCGGTTGACCCTGAAATCGGCAGACACCATCGATGACGGGATTCTGCTGACCTGGCTGAAAAAAAGCTGAAGGGTATTCCCATACCGTTTTTTTACTTTGAAAAGAGGACTTTTGCAAGTCCCGGCAGATGCAGAAGAAGTTTTGGATTGTTCTTAACAAACGCTTTGAGAAGTGTGATAAGTGAAATATTGTCTATCTGACAATCGGGAAATTCTGCAAAGATCCTGTCAAGCTGTTCATCAGAGAGTTTATTGTAGAACCCATGTCCTGCATGACTGAGACGCAGGTTCCAGCCGAATCCAGAATTCCTCCATCCGCTATCATAAACCGATAGAGCGGCCTTTGAGGTATTGTTTGCATGAATTGCCTCTGCAGCGGTTTTTCCCGCAAG
>DALTWN010000005.1 GCA_029987045.1 Methanocorpusculum sp. | reverse complement strand
GAATCGGTGTTCCTCGAGGTAGTGGCCAATGTCGAGTAATATCCTTCGGCTGGCGCGGGTGCATCTGAAAGGATCGCTTGGAATCAGTGAAGGATTTGCATCTTCAGATGACCGAAAGTGGAAGAAATCCCTCGGACTTCTTGCGACCTATGTAATTGTTGGAATTGCAATTATTGTCCTGGTAACGCTCGTTTCGAATGCGCTGGTGATGCTAGGACAAACTACACAGATTCCTGCGCTTGTAGCAGTATTTGCAGCGGTATTCATCTTCATTCTCAATGTATTTAGATCAGGTGCTACAGTTTTTGATTTGAAACTCTTCGAAGCAGAAGTGGCACTGCCGGTAACCTCCACGCAGATTGTTGCAAGCCGCTTTTTGGAGCTGTACGTTACAAATCTGATGATTGCACTGGTTGTAATGGTTCCAGGCCTGATTGTCTGCGGCATGAATCTGATAATTGCACCTATATTTATCGTCGCAGCGATTGTCGGTGTTCTGCTGACCCCGCTAATCCCGCTGACCATCTCGACGGCAATCGGTGCAGTTCTCTATGCCATTTCCGCCCACATGCGCCATAGGAAGCTTATCATTGTCATTCTCGGTCTTGCACTGATGGTGACTGCATTCCTTCTGTACTTTACCTTTATGTTCGGGAATGGTGGAAGCTCTCTGCCATCGAATCTCGCAGATCTCCTGTCGGCAAACTTCTCGGCATTGACCGGCTGGTATGTTCCGGCAACACTGTTTACGGAAGGCCTGATGGGGGGTATTCTCTCGTTCATGTGTTATGTGGGGATCTCCGTGGGTCTGTATGTTATCCTTTTGTTCCTGGTTTCCTGGAAATATCTTCCGATTTGCCAGGCCATGCAGATCCGTGATGCCCGGCATAATTATGTAATGCACGATCAGGTTGCTGTTCCCCGTAAAAAATCCCTGTTCAAACGTGAGTTCAAGCGCTATACGTCATCAACAACGTATGTCTTCAATACTCTCTTTGGCTATATCTTGATGATTGTTTTTGCAATCTTCATTCTCTCCACTGGCGGTACTGCCGGATTGGAGGCAAAGTTCGGAAATATGGATGCAATGAAAATGCTTTGTCCGCTTGTAATCGGAGGATTGGCTGCACTTTCATCGACAACCTGTGCATCGATATCCATTGAAGGTAAAAACTGGTGGATTACCCAGACACTGCCGGTAACAGCAAAGGAGATCTTCTCAACTAAACTCAAGGTCAATTATGCAGTTGCCCTGCCATTTTATCTGATATCGGAAATCATCCTTATCATCGCACTCCAGCCGAATGTACTCGAAGCGATTGCCATACTGCTTCTTCCGCTGGTCTATATCTATTTCATGTCCGTATTCGGTCTGAGAGTGGCAGTCCGTCATCCGAACTTCACCTGGAAATCCGAAAGTGAGGCGGTAAAACAGGGAGTGGGTCTTCTCCTTTCGATTCTGATTGCACTGGGTACGTTGATAATAGCCTTTATTCTGGTATTTGTCGGAACCGGAACGCAGTTATGGTGGGCAGCTCCGCTTATTCTGTGCGGCTTTTCACTCATCATCCT
Source organism: Methanocorpusculum sp. (assembly GCA_029987045.1). Classification (GTDB taxonomy): domain Archaea; phylum Halobacteriota; class Methanomicrobia; order Methanomicrobiales; family Methanocorpusculaceae; genus Methanocorpusculum. The sequence continues at coordinate 14,388 of DALTWN010000005.1, read as the reverse complement.
TGCTCTTGGAATCGTACTGCACTGTACGCTGAATAAACGGCAGCTTATCGATATTGTATAACGGGATTTCTCCGAATCCCATTGTTTTTTTAAAAGATACCTTCGATCTTTCTACCGCAGTGTTTACAGTATCCCTGGTTGATACCCGGCATTCTGCTGACATAGCCGATACGCTGAATGAGTTTCGAACCGCAGGACGGGCAATAGGTCGTGCTCCCTTCGTTATGGATGACATTGCCGACATACGGGTAATAGAGGCCCGCATCTTTTGCCTGACGGAACACACGATCCATCAGTCCATGATCGGCTGCAGGGATAGTGGTCATCTGGTAATTCGGACTGAATGCAGTGAAATGGTGAGGTATGGAGGGTCCCAGCGTCTCACGTTCCCAGGAAAGCATCCCGGCCAGTTCATCGGGAGAATCGTTGAGTCCCGGGATTATGAGGGTTACCAGTTCCAAGTGCCGCTTCAGTTTGGCAACACGACTGATAGTATCCAATATCGGTTGCAGATGTGCATTGCCGCAGACAGTCCGGTAGAATGTATCTGAAAACGCTTTGAGATCGATACGGAATGCATCCATATACCGCGCAAGTTCCTTGCACGGATCTTCATTGAGATACCCATTGGTAATAATCGCGGTTTTCAATCCGGATGCATGTGCGAGTTTGGCAACATCGTACATATACTCATAAAAGACGGTCGGTTCATTGTAGGTGAATGAGATACTGTCTACCTGGTTCTGCCGGGCGATTCTGACAATATCCTCAGGTTCGGCATATTCGGTAGTGCATGAAATATCCTGCGAAAGGGTATGGTTCTGACAGTGTTTGCAGGTAAAATTGCAGCCGAATGAGCTGATGGAGAGGGTGGCTGAACCCGGCAGGAAATGATTGAGCGGTTTCTTTTCGATAGGGTCGATACCGCATGCGGTAAGTTCTCCGTATGTCCTGGTTATGAGCGTACCATTCCTGTTTTCCCGTACGCGACAGAATCCGCGAGCACCGTTCGGAATGGAACAATGACGGGGACAAAGCATGCAGACGTTCTTCGTATCATCGAAAAAACGGGCCTGCATAGAAAAAAAGAGGTTATTGAATTTACGCTGCTTTCTTTGCAGTTGTTTTCTTTGCAGCCGGCTTCTTTTCAGCAGTCTTCTTCTCTGCTGGTGCATCGGCCTTCTTTGCAGTTGTTTTCTTTGCAGCCGGTTTCTTCTCTGCTGCAGGTGCTGCTGCTTCTTTCTTGGCCTCGGTCTTCTTCTCTTCCTTCTTTTCTTCTTTCTTTTCTTCAGCTGCGTCTCCCTCTTTGTTCGGGCGCGGGAAGGTTTCAACGAACTTGACGGATTCTGCCTTCGGGAAGAGTGCAAATGCATCCTGCATAATCATGTACTGGGTCATGAACCAGTTCTGGTTGTACATGGCAATCATTGCCGGGACTTCGATGGAAACGAAGTTCTCATGTGCATTGCTGACTTTCATGTCACGGCCGGTGATGAGTTTGATGGTTCCTGCAAGGCATTCGACCGGGTCGGTGACGACTGCTTCGATCTTGTAGGTATAGTCGACAGCCTGACCTGCAAGCGGGTGGTTGAAATCAACAAGGTATCTGTTACCGATCTTGTTTACAACCATACCTTCTCTGCCTTCGACGGTTACACGTTCAAAGAGTTCCGGCTTGTTCTGGAATGCTTTCTTATCGATTGCCTTGACTTCATCCTTGTTGTGTTCGCCGAATGCTTTTTCTGCCGGGATGGTGACCTTGTATTCTTTACCGACTTCTTTACCGGCAAGGTCTTCATCGACGCCTGCGAGAACGTGGCCAGCTCCGACTTTTACTACTGCCGGGGCATAGTTGAATCCTTCGCGGAAGATGTGTCCTTTCTTTGCTTCTTCAGCATCGGTGGTGTCGAACGGAACGCCGTTGACGCAACCGGTGTATGTGAGTTTGATATAATTACCGATTTCAATAACCATACGAATCCCTATACTATTGGTCCTTTACCCTTATATCTTTTATTTTCAGGAGTGGTAGGGGAAAATCATCGATGAATGGCAGTATTCTGTGTTTTTTGATGAAATTTTGAGACGGAAAAAGAGAATGGTTTGAGGGGTATGTATTTGACAGAAATTATTTTTGACAATCACATTTTTTAGCGATAAATAATGGCATAATCTTTGCTATACCGGTATTATCTCCCATAATTACTACGATATCTCCTTCCATCAGTATTGTAGTTCCGCGTGGCGCAACATCTGTATCTACTTCATCAGGATGTCTGATTGCAAGAATAGATATTCCGAAATTCTTTCTCAGATGAATCTCGGAAAGTGTCTTTCCGCAGGCGTCACAGCCGTGTTCTACACAGATCTGTCGAATCTGGGACATTTCCTGGGAAAGCAGTTTATCGGCCTGTCTGACCGGAATCAGAGCGGTTTTGAGGGCTTTGTTCTCATTTTCATCAGGTACCTTCTCTTCGATGACTGATTGTTTGATATACTGGTCATAGAGCATACCTCTGATTTCCCGGCTGAGTTGTTCAACCTCCTGTTCGGGAATATCATGTCCTGCCAAAATGCGTTTGAACATTTCCGCGGCACATTCGCGTTCGTCGACAACAACGGAATCTGCCCCCAGTCTATAGAGTTCTGCAGTGTCGGAAATAAACCGTGCACGGGTAATTATGGTAATTCCCGGATTCAGTCTCCGCGCAACGGTTACGACAGCTTTGACGACTTCAGGTATGGGCACGGTAATTACAATGGATGACGCTTTTTGAATTCCTGCATAATCGAGGACAGCTTCACGGGACGCATCTCCGAAAACGATGGGCACTCCGTTATTCTTTTCGCTTACCACGGTCTCTGCGTTTGTTTCAAGGACGATATAGTCAATCCCCATTTTTTCCAGAGCTTTGGCAACATATTTCCCGGCCAATCCATATCCGACAATGATTTCATGTTCTTTATGTTCGGGTTCGTTTTCGTCCTTTTCTGGCACTTTCGGTTTAAAGCATTTGTCGACAATCTTGGGTGCCAGTTTGACCAGGAATGGGGTCGCTGCCATCGTGATAATGGATATGGCAAGGAAGAACTGGTAGATTTCCTGCGATAGGATTCCGTTATCGAGACCCACCTGACCCAAGATGAATGAGAATTCTCCAATCTGTGATAGGCCGACCGAAGCAAGCAGGCCCACTCCGGCTCCGATACCAATTGCTTTCACCGATATGAAATTGATTCCAGTCTTGAAGAGAAGCAGAATGGCCGCAAGACCAAGAATGATAAGCAGATTCTGCCAAACAAACGGCAGATCCAGCATCATTCCGATCGATACGAAGAAGAAGCTGGTAAGCAGGTCGCGTAACGGTGTAATCTGTCCCAATACCTCATGATTGTATGCTGTCCCTGAAATTGCAACACCGGCAAGGAATGCACCAAGTGAAAGTTCAACCCCTGTCTGTTTCATGGCAACAGCAATCGTCAGTGCGATAACTACAATTGCAATGATAAACAGTTCTCCGTTCCGGGTCAATGCGATGTGGCGCAGAATTCTTGGAACTAGATAAATTGCGATAATAAGAATCAGTGCCAATCCTGCTAGACCTAAGAACAGTTTGATAACTGATGCGATGATATCTGCATTTCCTTCGGGAGCAAGGAACGGGACCATCAGCATCATCGGGACTACGTTTAAATCCTGGAAAATAAGAAGACCCAGTGCAATCTTACCATGCCGTTTGTCAATTTCTCCGCTTCGTTGATACAGGTTCATGATGATTGCGGTGGATGAGTGTGCCACAAGGAATCCGATGAACAGGGAGATGTTGAATGCAAAACCAAACGCCAGCATGACGCCGGTAACGGCTGCTGTGGTAAGTACCAATTGTAAGGTTCCACCGATGAGTACGATCTTTTTCATCGCCAGCAGATTTTTCAGCGGAATTTCCAAACCGATGGTAAACATCATCAGGATAACTCCCAAGTCTGCTAGTACATCCACGTATTCGCCCTGAATGATTCCAAGACCATATGGTCCGATAATCATACCGGTGATAAAAAAGCAGATAATTGCAGGAACACGCAGTTTTCTTCCGATGAGCAGAATAATCAGTGAACAACCAAGGACAAGCAGAATCGTGATTGCGAGTGTTTCTGCGTTAAATGTTTCGGCTGTTGAAATTAGGGCAGATACAGTATCGCTGACCTGTGTTCGCAGATCATCAATCGCGGTCTCGAATGATGATAGGAAGGATGAATTTACTGCTTCATTTCCACTCATTGATTATTCTCCTTTCATTATCTGTTTATTATTGTAATTTTTTTTAGTTAAGGAGTGATATAGTTTATTCTTCCGAATGAGTGAAACGCCGGATTACGTGAAAAAATAGGAGGAGAGGATACGTTTACGCAGACGTGTGATAAATCAGATTTTCCGTATCGAAAGACGTTCCGAATTTCTGGTTGAATTCGGTGAGTACGGATTCTGCAGACATTCCGGGAAGAACATCAGGGTGCTGAATCTGAAGGAGTGCCACCGCAGCTGCACATGAACGCGGGCCATAGGTGATATCATTGCGGATGATCCAGACGTTATTGTTCTTTACTGCAGATATGCGGTCGAATCCTGTGCGTTTCGTAATCTCATTCGATACACTGTCTGCATTGTTCATGGAGTTGACCAGTTTGACAATGATATCTGGGTTGGACGTGACTACCCATTCATCGGATACTTTCGGCGTTCCGGTTTCATTGAGGATATTCTCGCCACCGGTCAGGGTAATCAGCTGTCCCATTCCACTGTTGGTTCCCTGGGCATAGTACGCGGTATAGCTTTCTGCATATATGCTCTGCGGAATCGCATCAATACGCTGTGCCACATCGGATACTTTATTCATGGTGTCGGTATAGTAGTCCGCGATTTCAGTTGCTTTTTTCTCGTTTCCGGCAAGTTTTCCGATTTCCTTGATATCGGATGCCATGGTTGCAGGTTTCGTACAGTCGATATAGACAATCGGGATTCCGGCAGCGGCTAATACTTCCGCATTCTTGGGTTTCGAGGTTGCATATCCGATGACCAGATCTGCATCAAGGGAGACAAGGTATTCTACATCCGGTTCATTCCAGGTACCGACAACTTTTGCGTTCGGATACATCTTTTTCCCGTCTTCCGTGTTGGCAATGGACTGGGAGATGCCGATCACTTTATCCGCACTGCCGAGGAGGTAGAGGATTTCTCCCGCGTTCGAGTTCAGAAGAACGATGCGTTCGGGATTGTCGGAAAGGGTGACCGTCGATCCGTCCGAATTGGTGATCTTCAGTCCTTCCGTGGTGGTAGTCGTTGACGTACATCCTGCGGAAACACAGAGTGCTGCAACCAGCAGGATTGAAATCAGGATGGTCAATTTTTTCATAGATCTCACTCGTTTTTGACGGGGTCGTAAGCGTGAATGAATGTTCCGTGGTCACTGGAAAACACATCGGCTTTTACTCCGTAGACTTCGGCAACCCGTTCGGCAGTAAGCACGGTTTCAGGGGTGCCGGTAGCGATTATTTTTCCGTCTTTCAGAAGAATGATTGAATCTGCGAAATGCAGTGCAAGGTTCAGGTCATGTAACGCGACAATCATCCCCGCCCCATTCTTCCGAACCAGGTTCTGCATTACCGTCAGCGTTTCAAGCTGGTGACGGAGATCGAGACTGCTGGTTGGTTCATCGAACAGATAGAATGCCGGATTCTGAGCCAGAGCACGGGCAATGAAAACCCGCTGGCGTTGTCCTCCGGAAAGTTCATTGATATATCTATTTGAAATCTCAGCAACGTTCATCGCGTTCATTGCATCATCGACTGCTTTCAGATCCTCTTCAGATACCGACCAGCTCATATACGGCCGTCTGCCGATCAGGACGGTGTCCAATACCGTGGTAAATGATGTGTAGTGGAAATGCTGCGGCACATACCCGATCATCCGTGCACGTTCGGAATGATGGATCGTGGTTATATCGGTCTCGTTTGCGAAGATGGTGTTTTGCGGACAAGGCAGAATGCCTGCTATAGTCTTTATCAGTGTTGATTTTCCGCTTCCGTTCAATCCCAGCAATGCCGTGATTTTTCCAGATTCTGCCGTGAATGTCAGGTCATGGAGAATGGTCTGTGACCCGTATTTCTGTGTCAGAGACGAAACCCGCAGATTCATGAGAGCAACCTCCCGCGGCCTTTGGTAATGAGGAAGAGGAAGAAGAGTCCGCCGAGAACATACATGATTACGCCGACAGGGATTTCGACTGGTGCAAGGATGACACGGGCAACGGTATCTGAAATCAGTAGGATTATTGCTCCCATGAGTGCCGATGCCGGAATCAGCCAGCGGTAATCGTTTCCGATAAGCATTCTGCAGATATGCGGTGCCATCAGTCCGACGAATCCGATAATGCCGGTAAAAGCCAGACATGCTGCCGCTGCGAAACTGACAATGAGCAGACCGACAATACGGAACCGGTCGACATTGATACCCATATTCTGTGCGACGTCATCTCCGGAAGAGAGGGTGTTCAGATCCCATGCACGCCGTTCGACAAGGAAGAAACAGATCAATACGATCGGGAAGAGAATGAAAATAGCCTGCCATGTCGCGCCCCACATGCCGCCCATCAGCCAGGTCACGATTTCCCGGAGTGCATCATCGTTCGAGACATATTTGAGGGCCAAAAGGCCGGCCTGGAACAGATAGCCGATGACGACACCGGCAAGAATCATGACCGCTTGTGAGGTGTGACGTGCACGGGAGATGAAATAGACCAATATCACCGATAGCCAGCCGAAAATGAATGCAGAGAGGATTATGAGAAGCGATTTTCCGGTAAATGCCAATCCGAAGATGCAAATAGAACTGGCAAATATGCCGGTGAAGATGACAGATCCTAGCACAATCATCAGCGCCGCTCCGAAGGATGCAGCAGAAGACAGGCCGAGGGTAAACGGACTCACCAGCGGGTTGCGGAGAAGACCCTGCATGACCGCTCCGGCAACGGCAAGTGCTATTCCGGTAAGAATCGCAAGGGCGATCCTTGGCATTCTGAAATTAAGGACAATGAGATCAGCACCACTTGCCGGTTCTTCAATCAGGCCAGGGAACAGGGCATGTCCGATTGCCGAAAGTACATCGCTCGGGGGAAGATAGACGGATCCGATGCCTAAAGCGACAATAATTGAGCAGAACAGCACAGCTATCAGTATCAGTATGACTATAATTTTCCGTTTCTGTATTGCGTGATACTTTATTGCGGTGCTATTGCCTATTTTTTCAGACATATATTGATATTCGTAATATTTGTGTTTCGTATGTATATAGATACATGTTACTGTCTCTTTGGATGGGAGGGTTAGTATATACGGCATTACGCCCAATTAGTATGCAGTATTATGTCGGAAGATATACTCAGGGATGCAGCTGGCCATGTTTCAGCCTTTGAATATGATATGGCTGAAAAACAGTATGACGAGTATCTCAAAGAGCATGGCGATGATGACCGAGTCTGGATGATGCTCGGAACCCTTCGTCTGCGTATGGAGGATCTCCCCGGTTCCAGTGATGCATTCGGCAATGCATTCGATATCCATCCGGAGAATGTAGAATATGCTATAAAATATGGGGATTCACTGATGCTGGTGCACAAATATGATGAGGCAGAGGCGGTGTTTTCCTATGCGGCAAAATCGGATTCCGGCTATTATGTGCGAATGCGGGAAGCCGAGGCATGTGTTTCATTGCAGAAAACCGACGACGGGCTTGCCCGTCTGCTTGCGTTATCCACCGCGTTTCCCGAAGAACCGGAGATCTGGCACTGTCTGTATCGGATCTACCTGTCGCTCGGACGCTCCGATGAGGCACAGCAGGCCCGGGAACAGGAGCGGAAATTCCTGCGTGAACGCGCCGAATCGTCCCGCGGTGCTGCAGAGTGGCTTGCGTACGGACGGATAGAATGGGAGTTCCGGGAATATGCCCGTGCAGAACAGGCTTGTGCAGCATCAGTAGCTGTTGAAGACAATGCTCCGGCTCATCTGTATCGCGGCCTGTCTCTGCTTCAGCTGGGAAATGCCGATGCAGGACATGCTGAACTTGACGCCGGTCTGGCCATTGAACCGCGTGATCTTTCCTTTGTTCTCCAGACCGCCGAACTTCTTGAAGAAATCGGCCGGTATGAAGACAGTATCGTCTGGTATACCAAGGCTCTTGCATTGCGGAACATCCGTGCGGATACCTGGGCTGCCTGTGCATATGCTCTTCTGCAGGCAGGAAAAAAAGACGAAGCACGTGCATTCTTTGAAATGGCAAAGGCATCGTCTGCTGTCCGGGAATTCAAGTGGGCCGACAAACTGCATAAGAGTTTCAGGACTGCAGCACTGGATGCCGCATTTGGAGGAAAATAACGATGGATGAAAAAGTGTCTGTTGTAGGAGATGTCGCCAAGCTGGATTTGGACCGTGAAGCACGGTGCGGGATGCCGGAGGTTGTGCTTGCCGAAGGAAAAGAAACCGATGCCCTTGTTGAGATCGTCAACAACTATGTCCGAGTAGCCGGGCGCTGTGTCATCAGCCGTATCTCTCGCGAACAGACAGAAGCCGTATGCAACAGTCTGCCTGCATCCATAATTCCGGAAGAACGCAAGGGCGGAATCCTCATTGTATCCGATGGCAGAAAACCGGTTCCTTCAGGCGGAGTCGTCGGAATTCTTACGGCAGGCACGTCGGATATCCGCGTTGCCGAAGAAGCAAAAGCGATTGCGGAAGAGATGGGTGCAGAAGTCCTTTCCTCCTACGATGCAGGAGTCGCGGGGATTCATCGTCTCTTCCCCGCATTGGATGCGCTGAAACGTGCTGATGTCTATGTCGTCTGTGCAGGACGTGAAGGAACATTGCCATCGGTTGTTGCAGGGCTGGTGGATAAACCTGTTATTGGTGTTCCGGTCTCTACCGGATACGGATATATGGGAAAGGGAGAGGCGGCCCTCGCATCGATGCTGCAGTCCTGTGCGGTGATTACGGTCGTCAATATTGATGCAGGATTTACGGCAGGTGCGTTTGCCGCACGAACTGCCGCGCTGATTGCGAACGGAAGGAAACAGGGATGATTGGTCTCTATATCGGCAGATTTCAACCGTTTCACAACGGTCATAAGGCTGTGTGCGAATATATCGCAAACGAAGTGGATGAGCTGATTGTCGGTATTGGCAGTTCCCAGCTGAGTCATGAACCTGATCATCCGTTTACGGCGGAAGAACGGAATCTCATGATTACCCGTGCGTTACCGGATCTTCGGATTCCGTTCCGTATTGTTCTGATTCCGGATGTACACAGTGATGAACTTTGGGTCTCTCATGTCTGTTCCCTGGTTCCGTCATTTGACGTTGTCTATTCCACGAATCCCCTGGTAATGCATCTGTTTGCCGAAGCAGGATTCGAAGTCCGTGCTCCGCCGATGTTCGAACGCGGTCATCTCTCCGGTACGTATATCCGCAAGTGCATGGTCGAGGGAAAATCCTGGGAATCATTCGTCCCCGCGGAAACTGCTACAGTGATTCGGGAGATTGACGGAGAATCGCGCGTGCAAAGCGTAAGTGGTTCCCGTTGAATCCCAAATCTTTTATCTGCATCTGTCTAATTATCTTCTATGAGCGGGAATTTTGAGTGTACCCAGTGCGGTCTGTGTTGTCTTGGTATTAATTCGATTGTGAAGATGGAACGCCAGTTGTCACGATTCGGATATGTAGTAAAAAACGACCTTGTGCGTGAGACTCATCAGGCACTGATTACACCAGAATACCGTGATCTATTTGAAAATGATCATTCCGTCCAGGAACAGAATCCGTCAGCCTGCTTTTTTGTACGGAGACGAGAGGATGGTAAATATGTGTGTACCATCCATCCATACCGGTTGACAGTCTGCGGAAGCTATCACTGTTGTTCTGCCCGTATCAGCAAAGATGGTGTTGAGGTCGGAAAGATCAAAGGGAAATTTTCGTTGGTCAGCAAGGATGATGTGCTGGTAACTCTGTGGCATGAGAAAATCATGAACAATACTGCTGATATCCCTCATGATAAAATCGCTGCAGTCCTTGCAGAAAACGGATATACGATTCTGTTCTATGACGGCGAGTGAAATCCCGGTACATGCGGGGAAACTGGTTTGTCCGGATGGTCATGCGGTATCGCTGGACAACTGCCGGTTCTGTATCCATTCACGGTATTTTCTTATAAACGGGAAGCAGGAGCGGTCTCCCGCGCTGGCATTTTGTCTGCGTGAGCGGGTAACCGCACATCCGGATATTTCCCGGGCATCGGCAGTAGGATGTGCTGCTGGAACTGGATGCGGATTTGCCAGTATCGGCAATATTATTTCGTAAAAGAGTTTTGGAAAAGAGACGGGTGTTATTCGCCGTCTCTGATGTTCTTCAGTTCGATGACCGGATCGCTGTCTTCACTGAGATGGATGACTGCGTAGTTTCCTTCTTTTGCCGGTCCCGGGTTGACACAGATTGCATTTTTCAGTGTTGCGGTGCCTTTCATCTCATGGATGTGTCCGCAGCAGATGATATCGAATTTGTCGGCAATATCTGCCATTGCATGGCATCCGACGTGTACATCCGGCCCTACTTCATCCAGTACGCCGTATGGCGGTGCATGGGTGACCAGGATGTTCCAGCGGTTCTTTTTCATCTTGGCAAGTGTTTCCGTAGCAGCTTTTGCAATGGTCTCTTCATCGTCTTCGAACGGTGTGGAGAAGGGAGACGGGTTTGCCCCGCCGAATCCTGCAATGGTCAGGTCGCCGAGATCCATGGTTTTGTGGTGGAGGCAGACCGCAGACGATGCATCAAGTACTTTGAGGATATCACGCATATCGCAGTTTCCGGGGACGGCAAATGTCGGCGCCGGAAGCTCGTCGATGAACGGAATCACACCGTCGAGGGATTGACCAAGATCGGTGATGTCTCCGCCGAGAATGATGTAGTCGGGGTCTTCCGTTTTGAATGCGGCAAGTGCAGCTTCGGTATTTCCGTGAATATCTGTCAGAAACACAATATCTGTCATACTCAATACTATGTGTTCTTCCTTTATCAACATGTATGTGTCGATGTTTGTGATGAATTATGGGTAGAAATGCCTGTTTTTCTGCTGAAAAACATACATTTAGAATAAAATACGAGAAAAAGAGGGTGTGCCTGTCAGGCAGGCATCTGTGAATTTATTCGCGCTGGACGGTAAGCGTTGCTTCGTCGTCGAGGATGACGTCCACCGTCTGGCCGGAGACCGAGTACGTGTAGGAAACCTTCCATGCATCGGCCGGAACATCGATGGTTTCACCGTCGGCAGTGGTAATGGTCTTTGGCGGATTCAGTTTGTCTGCATCCGGAAGTGCTTCGACTGCTTTCATGAATGCACCTGCCTTTGCACGCAGGGTCTTACCGACCACGCTCTTGTTGAAGGCGACTGCGCCAATCTTCTTCTCGAGTGCCGGTTCATCTGCAGACCAGAGTACGGTTGCATTGAGCGTACGTCCGAGATCGCCGTCGTCATCGATGGTTCTGCCGGGCGTGTAAATGGAAACGATACCCAGCGGTGCGTTGAGTGCAAGACCTGCATCATGCTTGTATTTGCGCAGAATACCTGCCATCTTGACAACCAGGTCTCCGTCTGCTTTTGCCGTGTCGTCGGAATAACTGAATGAGACCCATGGGTGATCGATGATTCTCTTGCCGCCGGATAAGTGGTGGTAACATTCCTGTGCAAAGAACGGAATGTACGGGGACAGCATGGTACAGAGTGCATCGAGCGTGGTTTCCAGCGTATAGACTGCTCCTGCACGGGTCGCATCTTCGCTGTATAATCTTCCTTTGACGAATTCAAGGTATTCGTCGGCAAGTACGTTCCAGGCAAAATCTCTGATGATCTTAAGACCCTTGTCGAACAGGTATGCTTCCATGGCTTCGGTGACGCCTTTTACGGTGTCCGAAAGGTTTGCCAGCATCCAGCGGTCAATCAACGTCGACGGTGCATCGGTCTTGGCAACGGAAGATTCCTTCTGGATCTGCATCAGTGAGAATCTGACGATGTTCCACATCTTGGTCTGGAATCTGGATGCCGCGATGACATCGTTCCAGTTGAAGAGGATATCCTGTCCTGTCGAAGAACCGGCTGCCGCCCACTGACGCAGTGCATCGACACCGTAGGGCCCCATGACATCTTCCGGACCAATGACATTGGACCGGGATTTCGACATCTTGAATCCGTCTTCTCCAAGAACCATGCCGTTGATCAGGATACCATCCCAGGGTTTTTCACCAAGAAGTGCCATGCTGCGCAGAATGGTGTAGAATGCCCAGGTACGGATGATATCATGACCCTGCGGGCGGATCTGTGCCGGGAAGTACGGCGGTTTTCCGCTGCCGTCCCATCCGGTGACGTGCAGGTCGGTGATGGAGGAATCCATCCAGGTATCAAGCACATCGGTTTCACCGGTAAAGGAAGTTCCACCGCATTTCGGACAGGCGTGTTTCGGTTTGTCCACGGTCGGATCGATCGGCAGATCCGCTTCATCCGGAAGAATCATTTCTCCGCACTTGTCACAGAACCATACCGGAATCGGGGTGGCGAACAGGCGCTGGCGTGAGATACACCAGTCCCATTCCATCTGTTCTGCCCAGTTTTCCAGACGCTGAAGCATGTGTTCCGGATACCATTTGATTTCTCGTGCGGCCTTGATGATTTCGTCGCCTTTTACTTTGACGAACCACTGGCGTTCCGAGAGGATTTCGATAGGCGTCTTGCATCTCCAGCAGCACCCGACACTGTGGTGCAGAGGTTCCTGTCTGATGAGGATGCCTTCCTTTTTCATATCGTCAAGAATTGCCGCACGGCAGTCTTTCGAGGTCATGCCGGCATATTTTCCGCAGATGTCGGTCATGGTTCCGTTCGGAGCAAGTGCTTTTCTCAGCGGAAGGTTGTATTTCTTCCACCAGAATACATCGGTCTTGTCTCCGAAGGTACAGATCATCACGGCTCCGGATCCGAAGGTCATATCGACCTGGTCATCGGCGATGATTTTCACATCGTGGCCGAAGAGCGGAACTTTCAGGGTCTTTCCGACGATTCCCTTGTAACGGTCATCGTCCGGGTGGACTGCGACGGCAACACAGGCACCGAGGAGCTCCGGGCGTGAGGTTGCGATTTCCAGTCCGTCGAAGTTGAAGAAGTTCAGGAATGAATCCTGTTCGACATAGGATACTTCTGCGAAAGCGATTGCGGTTTCACACCGGGTACAGAAGTTCACCGGGTGTTCTGCCTGGTAGATATATCCTGCTTTGAGCATTCTCAGGAACGACAGCTGCGTTTTGGCGTAGTAGTACGGTTCCATGGTAATGTATTCATTGCTCCAGTCGACGGAGAATCCCATGGTACGCAGTGACTGCCGCATCTTCGAGATATTCTCGACGGTGAGTTCACGACACATGCGTCTGAACTCTTCACGTGATACATCATTCTTGGTGATATGGTTGAGTTCTTCGACCTTTACTTCGGTCGGCAGGCCATGACAGTCCCATCCCTGCGGGAACATGACATTGTAGCCGGTCATACGCTTGTACCGGGCGATGATATCCATATAAACCCAGTTCAGTGCATGTCCGATGTGCAGTTTACCGGTTGGATACGGTGGCGGCGTGTCGATTACATATTGTGGTTTCTTCGAATGCTTGTCGAAGTAGAAATCGCTGTCGTTCCATTGATCGAGCCAGCGTTTTTCTACCGTAGCAAAATCATATGTCTTTGGTAGCTCCTCTATTGGCATATGTGTATACTTTTGTTGTTCTTTCCTTATTAAGTAGGGCATAGTAGAAAGGCATATAGACGACCGCACACAATGAAATAATGGCAGATGATGATAGTTACCCCCGATGAGGATGGTAGAAATACCGGACAATGATTATTCGCGGGTCTGATGCCACTTTTTTGAAAAAAGATGAAAATTTAGAGTTATAAGTATTCTTTTCCGCCCATGTACGGCTGGAGAACCTTTGGAATCTCGACTCTGCCGTCTTCGGTCTGGTAGTTTTCCAGAATGCAGCGGAGTGCACGGGAGGTTGCGACAGCGGTCGAGTTGAGCGTGTGCAGCCACTGTTTCGATTCGAAATCGTGGGCATCACGGACTCTGATGTTGAGTCTGCATGCCTGGTATGCGGTACAGTTGGAACAGGAAACGACTTCACGGTATTCCTTGTCGCGCGGCATCCATGCTTCGATATCATATTTCTTTGCGGCTACCGTGCCGATATCTCCAGTACAGATATTGACGACGTGGTACGGCAGGCCGAGCTTGGTGAAAATCTCTTCGGCGTT
>DALTWN010000156.1 GCA_029987045.1 Methanocorpusculum sp. | reverse complement strand
GTTCGGATCGAACTGCTGATCCGCTGCATTCATCTTTTCGATGCCGTTTCGCGAAAGGACCGCAAGGAAGAACTTGTGGATCTGGGTAAGCCCCTCTCTCAGTTTTTCGTCCTCGTTTCTGATCGCCCGTTCGAAGTTGTCCAGGATTTCGAGCATATCGAGCGCCATCTTCTCCGTCGCGAACTTCGCGGTGGATTCCATGTCGCGTTTGCTGCGTTTCCGGAAATTCTCGTATTCGGCGGCGAGTCTCAGGTACTTCTCGTTGAGTTCTGCGTACCGTTTCTCTGCCGCGTCCAGCGGGTTCTCCTCTTTCGTTTCATCGACAACATCTGTCTCAGGTACGGCATCCATGGTCTTTTTTCCAGCTGAAATCTCTTCTGCCGAGTCCGTGGTTTCACTTTTCTTTTCCATGGGATTTTTTTTTCCTGTTTCGTGTGTTGCATAATAACATGGATTGCAGTTCTATAAAAATATTTCTACAATGTAGTATTATATAGAAGTGCAAAACGCCGAATTGCAGGGTTTTGCGGCGGAACCGGTCCGGAAGCGCAGAGGGGGAACGGACCGGGAGAAGAGAAGCCATATCTTTCTGCACGACACATAATGGTGTACGAGTATGGCTGCGGAACAACGAGGGCCGGAATATCACCGGAAGAATGCCGAACAGTATGCGGCGGTCATGGCAGGAGCCAGGATCGGCGATATGCGGGACTGGAACAGCTCGGCAGCGGTCGCCGAACTGGAAGGAGCGAACTTCTCGACCGTTTCTCTTCCGGGCATCCGGCTGAAGAACGGACAGCTCGCCGGAGCGGTCTTTTCCCAGGCGGTCATGACCGGAGCGGTTCTCGACGGGGCGGCGGCTGATGACGGGTCGTTTGCCGGAACGGATCTCACGGATGCATCATGCAGACAGACGCGGTTCATCCACGCGGACCTGCGCAGCGCCGTGTTCCGGAATGCCGACTGTACCGGCGCGGATTTCCGGAAGGCGAATCTGAACGGTGCGGATTTCACCGGAGCGGATCTTACCGGCGTTTCCTTCGAAGGTGCGGAGCTCCGTGGCGTGATGTTTGCCGGTGCGGTGCTTGACGGCGCCAGGTTCGAAGGTGCCGATCTCACCAAGGCGGACCTGAAGAAGTGCAGCGCGAAAGGGGCGGGATTCCATGCGGCGATCCTGCACGAGGCATCCGCATCCGGTGCGGACCTTGCCGGTGCCGACCTGTCCGAATCGGTTCTCGCGAAGGCGGACCTGTCATCGGCGAATCTGACGAAGGTCAATGCAAGCCTTGCCGCGGCATCGTCCGTGAATTTCTATGCGGCGACACTGTCGCATGCGGTGTTCCGCGGCGCCGACCTGAAATCGGGAATGTTCTGGAAGGCGAATCTGGCGAATGCCGACCTGACGTGGGCGGATATCAAGGACGCGGAGTTCTCGGAAGCGAACCTGCTCGGTGCCGATCTTTCCGAAGCGTATCTGGACGGCGCGAAGATCCGTCTTGCCGATATCCGCGGTGCGAAGTTCCGGCTGGTGAGCGTCGACGGACGGACGGTGCTGACCGAATGCATGGTCGACGACAATACCGATTTCACCGGTGTCGGTCTCGGCGGCGTCAGGATAGAACCGAAACTCGAAAGCAAGCTGATGCGCAATGTCAGGAAAGTCTGGTGGGACGAATGGACCGACAAACGCAAGCTCATCCAGTGGTTCGAGAAGTTTTCCGGACGTATTCCGGAGATGGAACCGCCGAAGGAACGGACGCCCTATCCTGCGGAGAATCCGTCGGTCGCCATGCGGATGCGTCAGCGGGGCAGACGGCATATCGAACGGTCGGCGTACTGGAAACGCGAGTTCAGGAAGAATCCGGGAACCGCACTGCTCAAGGGATTCTGCCAGATCCTTGAAACCATCTGTGTCAATATCCCGGTCCGGCTCTTCTGGAAGATTTCCGATTACGGCAGCCGCACATTCCCGATCGTCATCTCGTTCATTCTGCTGAACCTCTTCTTCACGATCATCTATATGGGTCTGATTCCGGCGGTCAGCAGTATCGGCGGAGGAGATCCGATCGTGTTCCTGGGAACGGCGGATCCGGTGCTCGGATTCCTGCGGACGACCAGTATCATCTTCATCGTGTCGGAGATATCGACGTGGGGACTGGATGCCTTCGCGATGTTCTGCGTACTGGTCCATGTGATTCTCGGCTACTTCATTCTTGCAGCGCTGGTCACCCGGTTCGCGGTCATGTTCCAGACCCGGTCCCAGTAATTTTTTTTGAAAATACCTTCGCGTAACGCATTGGACTCTCGAACGGGTCATGGTCTATCCGTTTGTTATGTCCGGTATATTGAAGGACTATTTTTTTCTGCTAAGCTGCGTGTAGATTTCAGGAGTTATTTCACAGGATTCAGTAACACACTTAAGCAAATCTCTGTTGAAAGACGGATTATAATAATAGAGAATTGTTTTTACACCATAGCAATTTGCTTCTTCAATTGCAGGAATAAAATCACTATCTCCAGCAAAGAGTATTGCTGTATCAATTTCATTTTTCCATGCTGCTTTTGCAAGGTCAAGAGCAAATAAAACATCAACACGTTTTTGTATGACTCTCTCACCATGTTTTTGCAGTTTACCAAGTCTGACTTGGAAATTGGGAAGTTTGGAGATATGACTAACTAATTTTTGCTGCTTTGCATAAAGTAGCCGTTCAGAGGATGATGGTTTAGGGGACATGTATGGCATACATGTGTAGTAATATCCAATTTCAAGTGACCCTTCTTTTAAAACAGCGAATGGTACAAATTTTCTAAAATCAAGTTTTCCCATGAATCCATGTTTAGTCATGTGATCAATGTAGCCACCATCGATAAAAAGACCTACCCGCTTTGCATTCATAATTGTCCGAAAAGAAAACCTACCGTTCCTTCTCAAATCATTACTGTTTGAGGGATCAGTAGGGATTACAATACATCATGTGTCTTTATACGAGATAAACATTTGTGCAGGTTGTATGGATGGTTCAGTCTCATTGCAATTTCGCGGTCATGTTCCAGACCCTGTCCCGGTAATTTTTTGAAAAAAGTCAAAAAGAAAAGTTCCCATGGATGACCATGGGAAATAATTCCTGTGTTTAGTAGTTGGTTCCGTTTGCCTTGTTGATGGTCTTGACCGTAAGGATAATCGCGATAATCCAGACGATGAATGCGATGATTGCCGGGAAGATCAGCCACGAGAAGATACAACCGACAACTTCGATGATGAACAGGAGAATTCCGAGTCCGACACGACCGGCGTATGCCAGGCCG
>DALTWN010000155.1 GCA_029987045.1 Methanocorpusculum sp. | reverse complement strand
CCCCACATAGTGCCGAGAATTGAGATGGTTCCAAGAATTGCAACTAACCAGAATTTATCTGCCAGGGTTCCAACTCCGTCGGTGAGACGTTTGAACATACGTGATTTGCTAAACAGATAAAGACCGACGAGGATAACCAGCATCTTTTGACCAAGAGCAAATCCAAGCCCTATAATGGATCCTTCAAGAACAAGGGCAAAGTAAATAGATAAGACACTTCCGATACCGATGAACAGCATCCATAATCTGCTTCCCTGGGCATATTCAGGCAGTTTCGTATTCAGATATAACAGAATGAATCCGAAAATACCGAAGAAGATTGCACAGATCAGGGAGACATACAACATGATTGTCAGTGGCTGATTGAAGAGAATGACCAGTGCAACAATGAGGGAGAAACAGAGCAGACAGAGGTTATAGACCAATGATGTATTCTTTACCGGATGTCCGGCATTCTTTCGCATTTCTTTGACGAGTTTGGTAATTGCCGATGCTCGTGCATCCAGACCGATGACAGTAGCCCCGAAAAAGACGACAATGACGAAAATAAAGAAAATCAGATTTCCGAATGGTATTGAATGATAGAGTTTCAAGACCATTGTAATCATCAGATCAACACTGAATTCTGTTCCATGTGGAATGAAAGACAGCATCATGCCGATACGGCCGATAGCCATGAACCCAATAGTAATTATTGCGACTAATATGAAACCGAAAAGAATGTCGAGACGGACACTGCGGAGATATTCACGATAGGCTTTTTTGTCTCCGACCCGGAACTTATCTTCTTCTTTTGTATCTGGATCTTCGTTTCGTACACGGATCTTTTTCTCCAGCCACACAGAGTACAGCATCAGCATCAATCCGGAACCGACTGCACCGATGATTGCTAAAATCTCTTTTTCAGAATGTTCCGGTATTGACGGCACTATCCCGCTCACTGTTTCGATGAGTGTTCCCGGGTATTGTGTCATGAAAACAAGCAGGCTGACTCCCACTATGAGAACGACGGCTGCCATCACCTTTTCAAAATGATGATAGATGTGCGTTCGTAAGATAACGAGAGAGAGAATCAGAATCAGTAGGCATATGAGATAGAACGGATAACTTCCTGGAATAAGATAGTCCACGAATGTTCCGGCAAAGAGGACCATTGCACCGATAGCGATTGCATCTATCAGATATGCTATCACTGTCAGATATGCGGCCCAGTTTTTCGGACCGGGAATGCTGGTCAGTCCCTGGAATATGGTTTTTCCTGTCGCCAGTGTATATCGTGCGATTCCGGTAGTGAATGCATATTTAAAAATAAGCGCCAGCAGAACGACCCATACGAGCGACATCCCGAAATGTGCACCGATATCCAGTGCGTCGGCGATACCTGCTTCTCCAGCCGCTGTAATCGCTAATAGGAGACCTGGGCCGAAGAAAACGAGTCGTTTCTTTAACCGTGTTTTCCAGTCCATGCCAGCATTCTTATTCATTGAGTATAAATTTGATTTTGAATAATATAAATTATTATAAGAATACAATCCAAATTATTTTTAATGAATCGGAAACTCTTCGTCATTATTATAATTCTCATTCTTCTTGCAATACCTGCTACTTTGATGCTGGTATCCGGCGAATTGTTTCCGGAACCGGTGAAACCCTATAAAGTAGCTGTTGTTACTGATACTGATAATATCGGTACAATCTATGTCCGTACAGGTGTTGCCGGTGTTGAGTTGGCGAGCCGTCAATCAGAGCTTCCGATTGCATCAACATTGTATGTCGCAAAAAATGCTACAGATGAGAGTTTTTCCGAAACGTTCTATGATGCACTGGCTGAAGGCGAACAGCTCATAGTCATCCCCGGATTCCAGGGACAGGCGATGGCACTCAATGTAGCCAGAAATGATTCAAACCTGTCGTTTGTGACCGTCGATGGTCAGAGTCTCGATGGTTTACCGTCGAACTATGCAAATATTGCCTACCGCAGCAATGAACCCAGTTTTGTTGCCGGATATCTTGCCGGCATGATGTCGGATACAGATACCCTTGGATTCTTGGGTGGTGTCCAGATAGATTCGGTTACCGTGTTCTATTATGGATTTAAAGCAGGAATCGATGTCGCATCTGCAATGAAGAATAAACCGATAACACTCATTTCTTCCTATGCGAATTCATTTGTTGATGAAGATCTAGGATATCAACTTGCCTCTAACATGTATGCCAAAGGGGCGGATAATGTGTTTACTGTTGCAGGAGATACTGGTCTGGGTGGAATCCAGGCAGCAAAGGATATGGATAAATATGTCATTGGTGTCGATGTTGATCAGAACTATCTTGCTCCGAAAAATGTTCTTTGCAGTGTAGTAAAGGATCTGCAGAATGTTATTGCCACTGTTGTTCTTGAGTATGCGGGCGGTAATGATTATGACAGACAGCAGATCTCTGTCGGATATGCCGAAAATAGTCTTGGACTGGCATCCATCATAGATGCTGTTCCGCCGGAGCTTTTGGACAGGATAAAGAAGCTTGAAGATGGTATTGCCCAGGGAATTATCGTTGTTCCGGGAACAGAAGAAGAATATAATCAATGGTCCCCTGCAAAGGCCATAGCTATTCTGAACGATTAACAGGAAACACTGGATTCTTTCTGGTTTTTCTTCTTTGATTATTTTTTAATGTCTATCAGCTGAGGAATACTGTCTTCGACTCACTATATAGACTGCCGTAATCAGTTTGGAAAAAACGTGAAAAATAGATTTGGTGTTCGGTCTTTGATTATAAGAGACCGTATACCATGTAGATAAAGATTAGAACGATACAAATCGGTGCAATGAATTTGACCATGATATTATAGAACTTTTCAGCTTTGAACTTATGGCCGTATTCAGAGATTTCCTCTTTGACAATCTTTGTTCTTCCTTTAACTATCCATCCAACGAAGATACAGGTCAGCAGAGCAAGAATCGGCATCAGGATGTTGTTGCTCAGTGCATCCATGAAATCGAGGATCTGCAGTCCGAAGATAGTGAAATCTGCCCATGCACCATAGCCAAGGTTTACAATCACTCCTACAATCAGTTCTCCTAAAAGGACGATACCGACAGCAGATGTTCGTTTCATCTTGAATTTATCCATAAGGGCTGCTACCGGGACTTCGAAAAGACTGATTGCTGAAGTCAGGGCAGCAAAGAACACACAGATGAAGAAGACTGACCCGATGAGCCAGCCGAGTGCCATGGTATCGAATACCTGTGGCAACTGAATGAACATCAGTCCCGGTCCGGCACCAAGTGCTTCCGGTGTTCCGCCGGAGAAGACGAAG
>DALTWN010000154.1 GCA_029987045.1 Methanocorpusculum sp. | reverse complement strand
ATATTGTGTCCCGACTGCATCGAGCAGGGTTGAATGATGCTGCAATCTCTTCTCTCTCATGCGAAAGCCTCTGTGCGCTTGTCCGTGGCCGTTCCTATGATCCCGGGAGCGACCGGTCGCTTGCACGCATGATCCGCCGGTACCTGGATTATCTGCACTGCCGCCCGACTTCGGGCAGTCCTGTGGATCTGTCAGGGATTTTAGTTGTTCCATTACTGCCCCGCCCCCGTCAGTCAACGAAAGATCGGATTATTTCATATATTAAACTGCATGGAGGTTCATGGGTGAATGCAGCAGTGCTTTCCCAGCGCTTCAATGTGTATACACATACTCTGCTTTCGCTGCTTTCCGAATGCAATAGCATTGAAATAAGCAGACCTTCAGATTATCGTGATTCTGTACGGTACCGTTACGTATCTCCGGAGGATTCTGCATGAACGAAGAACTGATGCGGACGCAGGTGCGGCAGACGCAGGACCGGCGGCTGTTAAAAGCGTATCTCCGGATGATACGGACGATGCTTGCAAATCATGCACGCGCGGTCGATGACGAGCTCAGAGGATACCGCATACGCCAGGACGATCTCCGTATCGCTCTGATCCGGCTCACCAACCGCGTAAACCAGCTGGAAAAACGTGACCGGAAATGAAGCTTGCCGGCATAGGTGAAAGCTTTGTATGATAAGGAGATACGACGAATAGTAGAAGTGACCACGGATTTCGGTTTGTTGCCGCTGGTCAGATACCCTGAGTGGGGTTTTAGTTTTGCATCATATATCACATTGTAATCCAACAAACCATTTATAAATTTTTTCACATTTCTGCATTATTCTGAATCACTGGCTTTTACTGCCTGTTTGCCTGTTTCAGTATGGTTTCAGAATTTTTCGCCAGAAATTATAGTGCAATTTAGTGCAACACTTTTATTGATCAAAAACGGTGATTTCGAAGAAAACTATATCTTCAATAGAGTTAAATATTCTTTTAAGAATACTTTTATCAAGGTGAATACAATGGATGCGGAGGAATCATCATCGGACGTTATCTGGGCATTCGGACGGCGCAGCGACTATGCCCATGCATACTGCGGCAGAAAAGGATATGATCAGCATCTGACGTTGTGCGGAATCTCGTGTGCGCCGAAGATACCGCTGAAGCACTGGGATCTGAGCAATGAGGTCGTCGCGAAGATCACCTGTCCCAAGTGTCGTGAACGGCTGGCATATGTCCGGTTCATGACCCTGAACGATCCGGATCGAACGAACAAGGATGGCTGCGGACCGTAAGAAAAAGTCAGGCGAGAAAACGCGGGCGAAACGGCCGGGCAAAGCCGAGCTTGAACTGCGGATAACCGAGGTCACATCCCTGATCGCACTCGGCAGATCACGTGCAACGATTCTTCTCCATGCGCAGACGAAATGGAATCTGGAACGGCGTGCTGCAGACAACCTGATCCGGAAAGCCACGCAGGAACTGGGAGAAAAGCAGGAGATGAGCCGCAAGGAACAGGCAGGATATCTCATGAGCCGCCTGGACCGGCTTTATGAAGATGCGGCGGCGGAAGGTGACCGGCATGACTGTATCTTTCTTATCGACCGGTATCTGAAAGTGTTCCAGTACGCAAAGGAAGATGTAGAGGATACTGGTGACGATTACACAATCATCTTCGGTGAGAATGAACGGAGGATGCTCTGAAATGAACGTGATTCCGCTGACCGAAAGGCAGGAGCAGGCCCTGGAAGTGATTGCAACGCACCGGAACTCGCTCCTCATCGGCGGATCACGGTCCGGCAAGACCTTCCTCCTCTGCTATGCGGTGGTCTGCAGAGCGCTCTACTGCAGGTCGCGGCATGCGATTCTCCGGTTCCATTTCAATGATGTCAAGCGCTCGATCGGGATGGACACTCTTCCCAAGATCCTTGCACAGATGAAGGTCCGGTACGTCCTGAACAAATCGGACTGGGTCTTCATCCTGCACAACAAATCCGAAATCTGGCTCGGCGGTCTCGACGACAAGGAACGGGTCGACAAGGTGCTTGGCAACGAATACGCCACCATCTATCTGAACGAAGCGTCGCAGATCTCCTATCATGCATATACCACGGCGCAGACACGTCTCGCGCTCCGGACGAAGCTCGCAAACAAAGTGTTCATCGACTGCAATCCGCCGGAGAAATCGCATTTCCTCTATTCGCTCTTTGTCCTGCAGCAGCAGCCGGGTTCCGGCGATCCGCTGTTCGACGCGGACAGCTACGGCATGATCCGGATGAATCCGGCAGACAATCCGTATCTGCCGCCCGAGTATGTCACCTCGATCCTTGCAGGTCTTCCGGAACGGCAGAAGCAGCGGTTCCTGTATGGAGAATGGCTGGACAAACGGGTCGGATCGCTCTGGAGCCGCGACCTGATCGACAGCTGCCGGACGGATACGATGCCGGCATACTTTTCCCAGAAGATCATCGCGATTGATCCTGCCGTCTCATCACGGGAAGATGCGGACGAGACAGGGATCATCGAAGCAGGCGTGGATTATGACGGCGGAATCTATATTCTCAAGGATATTTCAGGAAGATATTCACCATCGCAGTGGGCGGATCTCGTGATGGATACTTATGCAGCAGATGACTGTGATATGATCGTTGCCGAAGTTAATCAGGGCGGCGATCTGGTCGAAAGCAATCTGAAGGCCGCAGCACGGATCAGAGAGATGAGTTATCGGTACACGTCGGTTCGTGCAACCCGCGGCAAAGTGCTGCGGGCGGAACCGGTCGAAGCGCTGTATGAAAAGAAGAAAGTGCATCACGTCGGGTATTTCCCGGAACTGGAGGGACAGATGACCGAATGGGTGCCGACCGACCGGTATTCGCCGGACCGGCTGGATGCACTCGTGTGGGCGGTGACGTATCTGCTGGAACAGGGCGGACCGGGCGGAGAACAGCCGATAGAACCTACGGTGCCGCGGGAAGGACAGTGGTTGTGAGGTTGAAAAGAGATGGGTCGCGGAATCCTGGAGGGGTTACGGCATGCCGGCTCGCTTCTGCTGCGGACCTGACCCGGTATCAAGCAATCCGACCATCCAGTGTCTGCAGTACGCACAGACCTGCATCTCAGACCGCCGCTCCGATTTTGGCCTCTTCTGCCAATACAATGTGGTTCCTGAGTCTGCAGAGTGCGTCGATGCGTTCCCGGTAATCCATCTGCAGCGCGAACTGTCGTGCGGCTTCCGTATCATCACCAGAATCCTTCGCGTGAATGTGCGCATAGAATGCATCCAGTTCCATTTGCTTGTTGATGTCGATCTCTGCATCCAGGATCTTGATGATCTGCTCGACTGAAAGTTT
>DALTWN010000153.1 GCA_029987045.1 Methanocorpusculum sp. | reverse complement strand
CAGCTCACGAGAAAGGAAAGAAGACCTATGGTCTCGATGTCTTCAAGGGCGAACCGGTTGACATGTGGAAAGCAGGCGTTGTTGAACCGCTTCGGGTAAAGACCCAGGCAATCGCATCTGCAGCTGAAGCAGCAGTCATGATTCTCAGAATCGATGATGTTATTGCATCTGCAAAGTCCGCAGGACCGTCACCGGAAGAAGCCGCTGCAATGGGCGGTATGGGCGGAATGCCACCGGGCGGAATGCCGGGCATGATGTAAAGTCACCCTAATCCAACTGTTATATATAAAAAAGAGCGGGGGATATCTTCCCCCGACGTATTTTTCCTTGTTTTTTGAAAATTAGTGCATGAATTTTCTTTTATACTCTTACGTCCATATACATAAGTACTATTGAAAAATGCGGCGTGATGTTCTCTATGAGTATGACCTTCCGGTCGAGCTTCTCGATGATATTTCAGATACCGAAGAGGTTCTTGAAGTATTCTATGCCCGGTCGGAAAAACACACGCTGCTCCCGATTCTGTTTACCCGTGAACGTATTGTCTGGGCGTATCCGGAAACGGCGAATATCTACCGTGTTTATGAATTGCAGTATATCGACCTGGTCTCGGCGTATGCAAAATATGTGTTCCCGCCGTTTCCGATACTTCGGTTTACTACGGTCGATGGCCAGATATATCGCTTCTACAATCTCGTTGATGATAAGGATGATATGCGGGGGAGACTTATCACCCTCTGCGGCATTCTGAAGAATAAGATCGGCGGAAACTGGCAGGTCTGGCATAAAAAATCATTCATGGTTGATGAATATCTTCTTGACAGACAAACGCATGCGAGGGCAGAAAATATTGCCGGACTCCCGTTATGTGAACCTCCCTCCAGTCGCGGAACAGATGATGTTTTTGAAGAGAAGCCGATTCCGGGTAAAGGCTGTTTCGAATCGAACGAGGTGTTGTTCTCGCATTTCCCAAGTAATGAGACAGAGGATGTCTTTGAAGAGTTTGTACCGGGCGGAGAAATAAAACCGGAAGATTCCTATGCGGGCAAGGATGCGAAAATTGCACGTATTGTCGAGGAAGTCGAAGCCGATATTCAAAAGTCCCGTGCTGCAGAAGAAGAACCGCCGAAGGTTGAAAAAGAGCCGGATACCGATGCGGTAATCTACAGCGCATCATCAGGTAAATGCGATGAGCAGCAGTGGGGAGAAGTGAATATTGGCGGAGATGCGGAAATTCTGGAAGATACGCAGTACCTGAAACGACTGGAAAAGATCAACCAGCAGAAACCCGAATACGGTCCGGAGGATGATGATTCTGTTGTTTATGATCAGGTAAAAGTGATCAAAAAGAAAGAGAACCGCAAGGATGAGGAAACTTCCGTCAAGATGCCTCCGGTGTACTCAAAAGAAGATGACGATTCAATCATCTATCCGACAGGTGATGAGGAACCGGTTGTAATCACGCCGATGAAAAAACCGAAGCCGGAGTTCGAGAGTATCGATTCCGATGAGAAAGCATCAGTGGCATCGGCACCAAGACCTGTCGAAACATCTGCAGATTCGACCCTTTCATCAATCCCGCGTCCTGCGTATGAAATCGACGCGGATGTAAAAATTGCACCGCGACAGAAAACCCCGTTCGAAGAAGCGAACCGGGATGTGATCATGCGGATGCCTGCTCGTGAAATCAGAGCAGAATCCGAGCCTCGTCCGGTCTTCTCCAATCAGGACTCTCTGTCGCCATTCCTGAAAGCATCCAATCTGCAACCGCGTCCCGGATTCGATTCTGCAGCAGTCGACAAACTGCTGGATGAACTCAAACATCTGCGTGACAATGGTGTGATTTCCGATGAAGAGTACAAGGAACGTTCTCTGACTCTCTTCAGAAGCGAATAAGGTTTTTGGCTGTTGTAAAAATAGGAGAAATTATCTAGTGAGGACAGCTCCGTGGTTTTGGCCATTGGTGACCAGAAACGTTGCATAATCTCCCAGTTTTTCTTCCAGTTCCGGGATGACGGTTGTGTCATTCTTGTCATAGACACCAAAGAGTGTCGGCCCGAGTGAAGAAAGACCAACGCCTGGAACAATGTCCCGCATGGTCATCATTGCGGCGCTAACTTCCGGCGGTTGCAGCTGGAATTCGATTTTGTTGAATGCAATCTCCTGAATGCGATTCAGAACTTTTCCGAATCCTTCCAGATCCTTTTCGATCAGGAACGGAATCATGTTCATGAAGATGATGTGCGAAAGAAGTTTCACATCTTCTTTGGGAATCGGACAGTAGGTCTGGAAGACATTGATCTCAGCATTCCCGCTTAAGTAAAGGCCATTATTTTTGGGGATTGCAAGAACGATGTTCCAGTCTTCGGGGAACTCGTATCTGCCAAGGAGTACGGGGGGAATCGGCTCGGATGCGGATGACGGCATGAAACTTGATTTCTGTTTTTTGGAGTGGCCGCCGTCGGCAATGAACCCTCCGAAATCGAATCCGTACGTGCCGATACCTGACGTTCCGGCGCGTCCCACGATCTTTGCAAGGTCTACACTGCTGAGATGCATGCCCGCAGATTCAGTCATGAGTTTTCCGGTTGCAAGTGCAATCTGTGTTCCGGATCCGAGTCCGGAATGTGTGGGATAGGTTGCGTTCACGGTGAAGTGGAAATTATCTTCGATACCGCAAACCCTGCGGATATTCTGTTCGGCACGAGTGATCTTTCGTGAGTATTCTCCCATCACTTCCGTGGGAAGATTCTTTTCAGAAAAATCGATCGAGGTATCTCGGTCTGTCGGTTCTGCGGTCAGGGAAAATGACGGTTTTTCCAGGGTGATCCCGATACCCCCATCGACTCTTCCATAGGATCCGTTGAGATCGATTAAGGCAATGTGCAGCCTGCTCGGCGTGATAATTTGCATTGTATCAGAAAAATCTTGTATCGCGGAGAGATATAGATTTCGGATACCTGTTTTTACGATTCCCGACTTCGTGAAATCCGTGGAAAAATTCGCTGTTGTTTCCCTGTCCGGATGGCAGAGAACCCTGTAGAATCCATGAAAAAAAGGAATCCTTATATGAGAACAATCACATAAATTTATATGTCCGAGAGGGGGTTGATGCGAATCAACCTGGCCGCAAGGTCGTGGACGTTTCTTTGATGCAGATTCGTTTGTGTCAGAGTAATGAGCACAGGTCCCCCTGTGCGTGTGTATGTATGGTATCTCCGATACCGTATCGTAAAGTAACCGTCACTAACTTTCAGCAATTACTATATAGTATTCAGCACTTTTCAGGAAAAGTAACGGAAAAAAGCCAACTCAATCAGAAAATTATTCGAAAGAGGCAAAATTATGGCAAAATATAAAGATGTTATCGACCTTTACGATGACAA
>DALTWN010000152.1 GCA_029987045.1 Methanocorpusculum sp. | reverse complement strand
ATCAGAATGAGATCGGGAAACTCCTTTTCCTCTTCAATAAGCCGGCGGTATCTGCGGGTAACCACTTCGTGCATCGAAGCAAAATCATCGATTCCTTCGACCGTCTGAATCCGGTAATGACGGTAATTCCTCTTGTCGGGAACACCGTGACGGAACTGCACCATGGATGCAACCGTATCCGTACCTGCAAGATGCGAGATATCGAAACATTCGATAACCTGCGGCGGTTCTTTCAGATGCAGTGCCTGCTGCAGTTCGCGGACCTTGATTTCTTTGCCGAAATGCACGGTCTCGATATTCTGACCTGCAAGATCCAGGAGTTTGCGTTTTGCCCCGGCTTTCGGATTGGTGATCTGGATCGTCCGGGATGCAAGCTGACTGAGATACGTAACCAGTGTATCATCGACTTCCTGATCGAGAATGATTTCTTTCGGAATCGCAGATTCTGCATAATACCGAGGCAGGAACTCATCCAGGAACCCGTCGCTGTACTCGAAGATAAATTCCTCACGGCCGGACAGTGTTCCCTTGTGGACATGGAAGACCATAAGATACACCGATTCATCTACAACACGATATGCGACAACATCCTCATTATGCTCGGTATTCCGTGCAACATACTGACGGTTCGAAAGGGAGTCGACAGCAGCAATCATGTCGCGGAGTCTGAGCGCATCTTCAAATTCGAGATTCGCGGAATGCCGGTCCATTTCCTTCTTGAGCTCGGCAACCAGATCTTTCGTATTCCCTTTCAGGACATCGGTCGCATACCTGCACTGTGTCCCATAGTCCTCTTCGGTGACTTTGCCGATACAGGGGCCGGTACAATAGCCGATATGATACCGCAGACATGCACGTCTGGGCATCGTCTGGCAAGACCGCAGACGAAACGTCTTTTTCACGACGGCAAGCACATAGTCGCGTTCCTTTCCGGAAACAAACGGTCCGAAAAATCTTCCGGATCCTTTTTTAGAACGGGCAATACCGATACGGGGGAACGGTTCATCCGTCAGTTCGATATATGCATAGGTCTTCGCATCCCGCAGATTGATATTGAATTTCGGCTGATGTTTTTTGATAAGCGTGTTTTCCAGAAGATATGCTTCCTCATCGGTACGGGTCACGATATATTCGAATGAATCGATAACAGACACCAGCCTGCGCGTTTTCGGATCATGGTCCTTTTTCTGAAAATAGGAAGATACGCGCCGTTTCAGATCCTTTGCTTTTCCGACATAGATAATGGTCCCTTCCGTATCCTTATAGAGATAACAGCCCGGCAAATGGGGAACGGAAGATATGTCTGGAGGCACTACGGGGATTCACCTTGGGATTCCGGAGGATTGTTTAGATACATTAATCATGTTTTCAGCATAAGGATTTAGTATTATGGTAGTCCCGTGTCTAACCTGTCACAACCGTGAAGGATACAAATATGAATTCGATGAAAAACGCAAATTCTTCGACTATTATATCACCTGCAAATGCGGTGTAAAAATCCCGCAACCTGCTCCGAAAGAAGGATTCGAATGCGACAAATACGACAGTGTCCTCAACTATGCGGCACCGGCAAAACGCAGCGAATGCGCTATTGAAGTAGAAGAAGCGAAAAAATAACCGTTCGCAGACAGAAAAACTCCCCTTTCTTAATTTATGTACACTATTGTAACCGATAGACGGCCGCAAATCCTTCTTATCATTCTTGCGGCTGCCGCCTTTTTTTTAGATGGATTGAGTACCGCTATTGTCAATAATGTTCTGCCGGTAATCACCCAACAATTCGATATCAGTATCGCATACAGCTCCTGGATTACGCAGACATATTTCCTTGCATTCGTGGGATTCATCCTACCGTTCGGAAAAATTGCCGACAATGGACGACTGCGTGAAGTAATGATCGGCGGACTGGGACTCTTCGCGCTTGGGCTTATCGTATGTGCTATCGCACCGAGTTTTCCCCTGATGATTGTTGCACGATTCGTCCAGGGTCTTGGTGCTGCGATGATCGGCGGAGCATGCCCGGTAATCATCACGCGGCTTCTTCCTTCTTCAAAGCATGGTGTAGGTATCGGGTTTGCTGCTACTCTGGCAGGAGTGGCAATCATCGTAGGGCCAGCCCTCGGTGGATTCATCACTGAATTGAGTTCATGGCACTGGGCATTCCTTGTCAGTGTTCCCTTCGCAATCGCCGGAATCTTCATGGCACTTCGTCTGATTCCGAAAGCCGAGAAAACGAAAACACGGTTCGATGTTCTGGGAACCGCACTGGTCTTCCTGATTGTCGCATCGTTTGTTATAGCTCTGAACTCGTTCCCGACTTTTGGTATCACCCACCCGCTGGTACTGATATCGGCAGCTGTCTTTGTTGTGACATTGATCTGGTATATCTTCCATTCTCTCCATTTCGAAAACCCACTTCTTCATGTGGATATATTCAGGACCGGGAAATTCACCGCGGTTGCTATCTCGTATATGCTTCTGTGCGGAATCTATGCAGGTGTTCTCTATATCGTCCCCTATTTCATGCAGATAGGGCTCTGCCTTGACTCTGCCACGTCAGGAATCCTTCTTGCCGTTCCTGCAATCATCGCCGCAGTAATTGCAACTCCGGTCGGTTTCTGGGCGGATAAACGCGGAACAAAACTACCCTGTATCCTATCTTCAGTCAGCTATACCATCTTCTGCGCACTCTTTGCCGTGATCAATCCGGCAATAGGTCTTGCTGCATTCATTGTCGGACTGGTCTTTATGGGATTGGCCTTCGGTCTGATGGGCGGACCGGCAACTGCCCGTATCATCCAGTGTGCTCCTGAAGATAAGAAAAGTGAAGGTGCTACCATCATGATGCTGTTCAACTATCTTGGCTGTGTGGTCGGTTTGGCCGTCTACAATGCAGCATTTGCACTTGGGGTTCCAGCATCCAGCACAACCGTGGCAGGAGACATGGCGCTCGATCTGTTCCTTCCCGGCTTCCATGCAACTGCAATTGCAGGACTCATCTTCGCGATAATCTCCTTGGTCCTGACCATAATCGTACCAAAGATGCGGCCGGAAAATCCAGGCAAAAAATAGATGTGTGCGGAGAAAAATCTCCGTTTTTTTAGAATCTTCGACGATTTTTGTGAATTGAGAAAAAGAGCAATCAAAATATCCAGTCTATATCTTTTAGAAGTGATGAATGGTATCAGAAGAGTGTAACGGAGGTGAGTCGGTTAGCGATGGGTAATGACTCCATCAACCGACTTGCCTTCTGCATTAGTTACAAAATATAATTGGATGTTGTAAAATATAATCATTGTCTGATTATAACGAAAGGTAGGGGGACGATGACCCTTTTTTAACTTATTTATGCAGTTTTTCTAAGAGTTTCGGGAGGATTGCTGTTGCA
>DALTWN010000151.1 GCA_029987045.1 Methanocorpusculum sp. | reverse complement strand
TAGTATGTACATCCTCAAACCCGGGAAATGAGGGATGTTTGACTTTTTACAAATTGAGAAAATCGCCCCGAATGTCACCGGTCCAATTATTCAAACCTCACACAGAAGGAGTAGCTGTCGGTCAGAGGTCCAGTGCCCGTTCCCGTGCCTTGAGATAATCGTTGTAGGCCATATCCATCTTGGCATTCATCATCTTCTGGGAGAATTTCCCCTTCGCTGCCGGCGGTGCCATGGAATAGAGCTGGTCGTTGTATTCGATGGTCAGCCGTTTGTATCCGCCGTACTCGGTGACGTCCATTCTGACATCGAGTGCAGACACATCGTTTCCGGCGAAATGAACTCTGCCGTTCCGTTTGTCGATACGCAGTGCGTTCTCCTGCATGGTCTGCATCCGTTCCTTCATCTGGGCGAATTTTCCGGTCTTGTGTTTTTCGGCTTTTTCCGCTTTCTTTACGGCAAGAGCATGGGCTTTCGTTGCGGCGGCATAGGATTTGAGTGCCGCATCGATGCTACGGTCTGCCGCTCTGATCTCTTCGGGATCCGAGGTATGTGAACGAAGGACATAGACATCGTTGTTGTAGCGCAGGGTGAGTCTGCGTCTTCCGGCATCGGTACCTTCGGTCAGGGTTATGAGCGAAAGCGGGGCGGTGATTCCTGCAAACGTCGCGGTATATCTGTCTGTATCTATTGTCAGGGTATCGATGCGCTGAACTTCCCGAATCATGGTTGTTCATCCATGGGTGTTGAAAGAATATAGGGTTTGTTGATGGATGGCGAAACGATTTATAGTGACAAACCAATTTCTATAGAAATGATGGATATTATCGGTACCTGGAAAACAGAAAAAACCATTCCGTTTCTGGGTTCGGGAGACGGCATCGTCGCGATTCATCCTGATGGTCATGCAAAAGGCCGCGGTCGAATCCGGTTTCTCGGAAAAGAACATACCTTCCAGGCAGACAGTATCCAGATTGAACAGATAGGCGAGCTGCAGTATCGTGCCGCCTATATGGGAAAATCCCTGACTTTTTTTACGAACCGAACGGCGACCCAGCTGTCAATGACGGTAAACCCGTATCGTATGGGCATTGTCGGCTTCAAGCATCTGGATATCAATATCCCGCTGCAGTTTACCCGTGACTGATTCCATGATTCATCAGACGCCGCTTTCCGAATGTCTTATTTTCGATCTGGAAGCCTACGTGCCGCAGGAAAACCGGCACACGACCGGATCATCGCTTGCCGTAAATCCGCATCGGCAGGGTCATCTTCTGCTTGGCGGTGTCTTCCATCTGTTTCGGCCGGTCACGGGCGAGATCCTGACCGATCCTGCCTATACCCATCACTGGCTCTGGCGTGACGGCGATGAAGCCGAGACCGTAGCGGCAATTTATCAGATATTTTCCGGCATGCGTGACCGGATCCGCGGCAAGAAACGGTTCGCGGCGGATCCGGTGATCTCGGGCGTCGGAATCGCCAACTTCGATCTGCCGTTCCTCTATACCAAATGTCTGCAGCATGAAATCGCTGACCCAGCCGAAATCTATGATACGGTCTGCAAGTTCCGGGTGGTCGATATGAGCACGGCGGCTATCGGGTTCTTCCCCACATCGACGCTCTATCCGATACCGCACAATCAGATGGCCGATACGTTTCTGCCGGACCGTGAGATGAAACCGACCGGAAAAGTGGTCTGGGACATGTTCGATCAAAAAGAGTATGAGGCTGTGGAACAGCGGTGCGAACACGAAGTGCAGGAAATGAAAGGAATCTTCGAAGCTATGACTTCTGGGAAGTTCTGACGAACTCCTTTATTTTTTCGATGGTCACGGTATTGAGTTCATGTTCCATGAAACAGGCATCCTGATCCGCGATCTGTTTGGGAACGCCCAGGATCGTGAGGAAATCGACCAGGATCGTGTGGCGGAACTTGACTTTTTCGGCGATCTTTCTGCCGGATTCCGTCAGCGTGACTCCTTCGTATTTGCGGTACGTGACCAGTCCTTTCGCGCCGAGCTTGGCGAACATCTCTGACACGGACGAGGGAACGACCTTGAGATCGTCTGCGATATCGTGGGCGCGTGCATATCCTTTTTCGAGCGACGTATTCAGGATCGATTCAAGATAATCTTCTTCTTTCGTCGTCAGTGATTTATGATTCGTGAGATTTCCGGCAGAGTCCATAGGGATGTACCATTATCATTGGTTTTGGGTTGTATAAATGATTTCGGCAATCCGAAAAAAGAAAGTGTTCTTCAGTATTTTTCGGTTACGGCAAGGAACGTTTCTTTTCCAGAAACCTTGTGGAAGACCTTGAACAGGAATCTTTCCTTGCATGCGTAGGGGAACGATCCGCCGGATGCGTTCGGATGTCCTCCTCCGTTGAATTCGCGGGCGATGAGGTGGCTGATTGCCGGCACGGACCGCAACGAGAACTTGCCGTTGTCGAATACCAGGAGTTCGATGTCGGTATTGAGCTGTCTGCGGGTTTCGGCGGCTGTTTCGCTCGGGTATCCGTAGCAGGGCATGACGGCGACACGGTATTTTCCGGTGGTGACGGATGCCCGTCTGATCGATTTGCGGATACATGCATTTTTCTCCGCTTCGATTCTGGTGTAGATTGCCGTGACCTCGTCGTCGATGATGATTCCCTGATAGAGTTTGTCGCGGATGAATTTCAGGTTCGCACTGCCGGAGGTCACGATACCGAGCATTCCTGAACGTTTGTCTTCATGTTTCCAGAGATCGTAGTCGCAGACGACCCTTGCCACTTCCTCTGCATACGGCTGTTCCGGTTTCAGCGCTGCGGCGAGCACGCCGGTTGCACAGCGGGAGGTATCCACGGTCAGTGTACTTACCATGTCCCGGATCATCGATTCCTCTTCGGCGGTCCATTTGTGGTGGTCGTACCACTGAATCGTCCATCCTGCCGCACGTACTTTTCTGACCTTGTCCTCGATATCTTTCTGGTACCCGAGATCGCTGATGATGAGGGTTTTATGTGCGCCGTTATAGTTTCCGATTTGTCCGAGGAACCAGTCGAATTTACCGACCGACGAGAAAAAGGTGAGGATTTCATTTCCGTAGTTCATCCGGACGATTGCATCGGATCCTGCCGCATCCAGGTCATTGTGGGTCAGATGGACGATTGTACCCTGATAGTCACGCAGTTTGTCCTGTACGGTTGGTGCAGATGATTTCTGTTTACGGAATCTGAACGCCATTTTTTGTATTATGGGTGTTATTCGGGGATAAGCTGTTTGTTTGCAGGTTCTCCGGCAATGGTCCGATTTGTTTAAATAGGTATAGATACAATGATATAACGCACAATGTGCATGCCCTTATAGCTCAGTAGGGAGAGCGACAGACTGAAGATCTGTATGTCGCCGGT
>DALTWN010000150.1 GCA_029987045.1 Methanocorpusculum sp. | reverse complement strand
TCGAGTCTGAACGGTTTTCTGCAGTTGTCGCAGACCGAGTATCCGTCACCCCAGGCAATGATCGCTTTCATTGCTTCCGGCGTCAGTCGGCCGCCGACCTGGATCGGGTCGAGGTTGATGGCGGTTTCGTCGACCATTCTGGCTTCGACGTTGCAGTTTCCGCCGCACCGCATGCTCATAACAGTTCCTCCCGAAGAATCGTCGCCTGTTTTTCAAGAGAGGCAAGCGCTTTTTCGACTTTCTGTTTTTCTTCGTCGGATAACTTATGAAGGGGAGCTGTCGTACGAAGGATATATCTGATATCGGTCAGGGAAAAGAGACCCTGGAAAACGGCATCTGCAGCACGTTGTGACATGGTATATACATCAACTGCTCATAAGAATAATCTGCCGGTTATCGTGCGAATTCCGCTCAATTTCCGGAAAACAGGTCGGCGTTTCTGAAACAGAGGGCGGCTCTGCGTTTTTCTCCGAGAGCCGCAAGGACCGTTCCTTTATGGTGCCAGAGATCGGCAGAGTCCGGCGCAAGCTCGAGTCCCCGCGAAAACACGGTTTCCGCTTCGGAAAACTGTTCGAGCGAGGCAAGAGCAAGACCGAGATTCTCGTAATATTCCGGGGCATCCGGATTCAGCGACACCGCTTTTTCGAATGCCAGTTTCGCCTCTTCGATATGTCCGCATCGGAAAAGAACGATACCGTATCCCGACTGGACCGCCGCGGTCTTCGGTTCGAGAACGGACGCTTTCGCAAGGAGACGGAGTGCGTCTTCCTCGGATCCGAGTTCGCTTTTCACGAGACCGAGTTCCGCAAGATACTGGGCGTTGTTCGGGTCACCGTTCACCGCATCTTCGAAGAAGGTTTCCGCTTCGCTCAGGCGTCCTGCATCGCGTGCCACGCAACCCCGTTCGAAACAGTCCAAAGCGTCCATCTGACTTTCTTCAGGCTTTATTCAGGATACGTGCGGCGAAATGTCCGGCGTTTTCACCGCCGTCGATGGCCATACAGGCTACCGGAACGCCTTTTGGCATCTGTGCGATGGAAAGCAGTGCATCCAGTCCGCCGAGTTTTCCGGATACCGGAACACCGATGACCGGTTTTTTCGTGCGGGCGGCGACAACGCCCGGGAGTGCCGCAGACATGCCGGCGATACAGATGAAGATCTGTGCATCGCTCGATTTCACATAGGCGTCGAGTGCTTCTGCGTCGCGATGAGCGGACAGAATCTTGGTTTCATAGGAAATCTTGTGGGAATCCAGTGCGGATGCCGCTTTATCGATGATTGCCTGGTCGGATGCGGATCCGGCGATGATAGCTACTTCAGTCATGGTAAATGAGTATAATTATGTTCTTTATCAACATATATGTAAGCGAGTTACCATGTATAAAGAAACATTACTGATGATGCCGGGTCCGGTTCCGATGCCGGATTCGGTCAGAGCTGCCATGCTTCCGCAGGCAATCAACCACCGCAGCAAACAGCTCGGCGGCATCTATGCAGATATCGTAAAGGGCCTCAAACCGGCATTCGGAACCAAGAACGAGATCCTGGTTCTTTCGGGATCCGGAACCGCCGGTCAGGAAGCCGCGATCGGTTCGTTTGCAGCAGGCAAGAAGATCGCCTCCCTCGTGAATGGAAAGTTCGGTGAACGCCTCGGTCTGATTTCCCAGATCTACGGTGAGACCACCATGATCGAATCCGAATGGGGTCACCCGCTGAACCTCGAAGGACTCAAGGAATCCCTGGAAAACGGTGCAGAAGTCGTAACCCTGGTCCATAACGAAACGTCTGCAGCAATCCTGAACCCGGCAGAGGAAGTCGGTAAACTCTGTAAGAAATATGATGCGATGTTCATCCTCGACGGAATCACCTCTATCGGCGGCGACGTCGTGAAGGCAGACGAATGGGGAGTCGATGTCGCTATCGTCGGCAGTCAGAAATGTCTTGCAGCGCCTGCAGGCCTTGCAGCGGTATCCGTATCTCCGCGTGCATGGGAACGCCTGTCGGCAAAACGCCCGTTCTATCTCGATCTGAAGAAAGCGAAGAAATCCGCAGACGCAGACCCGATGGAAACCCCGACCACGCCGGCAGTCCCGCTCTTCATGGCACTTCGTGAAGCATGCCGCCTGATGGACGAAGAAGGTATCGAGAACAGAATCGCCCGCCACAGAAAACTCTCTGCAGCCGTTCGTGAAGCAGGAAAGGTCTGGGGTCTGCAGCCGGTTCCGCAGGCAGACAATCTCCACAAACCGTCGAACACGGTTACCGGATTCTTCTATCCGGAAGGCATCGAGGATTCCCAGATTCGCGGATACGCAAAGAAGATGGGTGTCGAGTTCGCCGGCGGTCAGGACCGTTTCAAGGGCAAGATCTTCAGAATCGGCAATATGGGAATCATCGACACCCCGGAGATTCTCGCAACCTTATCCGTTGTCCAGCTTGCTTTCAAGAAAGCAGGATTCAAGCTCGGCGGCGATGGACTTGAAGCTGCAGCAGAACTGCTGGCAGCCTAAATCTCTTTTTTGGCTCTTCGACGTTTTTTGTGAATTGAGAAAAAGAGCAATCAAAACATCCAGTCCATATCTTTTGGATGTAATGAATAGTATCAGAAGAGTGTAACGGAGGTGAGTCGGTTAGCGATGGGTAATGACTCCATCAACCGACTTGCCTTTGAACCTAGTTACAAGATATACTTAGGATGTCCCAGTATATAATCATTATCGGATATACAAAAGATAGGGGGTTTGACCCCCCTATCTTTTTCGACAGAGCTCGATCCATCTTCGGATTTCTCCAAGAAAAAGGAGAGCTACTACGAGTGTCTCTAGGTTCATAGGCACTATATCACCTCCGGTTTTTGCTCTGGGTCATTACTCCCAGGCACTATTACTGTTTGCAGTTTGGATTATTGCATCTTCACATGAAATGTCGAAGAACCTTTTTTTAATCCGTCTCTTCAGAATATTCTAGGATAAAATCCACTTCAGATATAATATCTTCAATTAACAAGAAATCGCTTTTTTATGCTGACGAATCACCAAGGAGTATCATGTCTTTTTCAACATAATGACGAAATTGTGGCGTCGCCCATTTAAGAGATACAAAATCTGCAGTTCTGCCAAGCAAATCCTCTATATATTCAGTAAAATGGGAAAAAGAATGCATATTGCCTTTTCCTTGTTGGAAATCGTAAAGAATATCAACGTCAGAATCAGGTGTATCTTCTCCTCGAGAAACAGAACCGAATATGCCAAGAGTTTCAATGCCGAAACGTTCCCGTATCTCGGGCAGATTTGCTTCAAGTTTCCGCAGGACATCTTCTCTGATACTGAGATATTCGGACATTTGATACGGTAATATTTTCACCCTGACATCTTATCAGTTGTGTATTTTCAGGATTCAACACCC
>DALTWN010000004.1 GCA_029987045.1 Methanocorpusculum sp. | reverse complement strand
CAGATACGACACAATCCTCGTCTGTTTTTCAGTATATGTTTCTCCTTCCATTATTACAGATAGATAATTACAACCCAGGTAATATCAATAGAGTGTTACTTTTTAAAGTACCAAAAATAACCACAAATCACCCCGAATATCCTCCTGTAGAATACACCGATAGATGCAACAAGTACACAGCATATTCCAGAAATGCTAGAAACAGCCATATCTTTAATACCAAGCAGGATAAACCCCTGTTTATAGTACTATAAAAAGTGACACAATATGAAAGATAATGAAACAACATTTATAGATACGATGCTCGAAACCGGCCTGACATCCTACGAAGCGCAGGTCTATTTCGTACTCTTTCAGCTGAAATACGCAACAGTCCATGACATTCATTCCGCCTGCAATGTCCCCCGCAACAAGATTTACGAAGCCCTCAACAGCTTAGAAGAAAAGGGGTTTGCAGCCGTCATCGACAAGAACCCTCTGCGGTATGCACGTATCGATATCGAACGGGCATTCGTTACTCTGCGCAGAAAAGAGATGGATAAACTCAACCGTATCGAAGAATTTCTGAAAGCACAGGAGACAAAACCGGTATTCGATCTCGAATCCGTATCCCCGCATGCATACGAACTGCATTCACAAATGGCAATCGAAAGCCATCTGAAAGCGATTCTCCGCAATACCCGAAACGAGCTGCTCATCGGCGTCTCCGATGCCGATTTCTTCAACAAACTGATCACGAAACAGGATCTGAAGAAACTCGGAAAAAGAATCAATCTCCATATCATCGTCAAGAATGCAGAACTCAAAGACAAAATAGACTATCCGTGTTATATGATTCAGGAAGAAGCACTGCGGAAGAATCTGGGCGTATTTGATGACGAAAGTCTGAATCTAAGAATAAAACAGCACGCTGAAATGGTTGCACTCGTATCCGACAGACGGAATATCCTTGCCATTGAACTGGTGGATAACGAACCAGTTGCAAGCGTCATGCTCACGAGATTCCCGTTTGTACTATCAATTCTCTTTTCCGATCAGGAGAAATATCTGGTCAAACTCAAATAGAGAAAAACCAATCTCTTTTATATGATTCAAGCATATCTGAAAGTATGTCTGTCCAGGTAACCGGAATTGAAGGAATCCCTCTTATTCAGAAAGGGGACAATATCGCAAAGATTCTCTGTAAGAAGACGGAATTTGTCGACGGCGATATCGTCTGTATTGCATCGACCATCGTCGCCAAGGCGTTCGGATACACCCGTGCCCTTGCCGATATCAAACCCAGTGAACACGCACTCGAGATCTCGAAGAAGACGGGAGAAGACCCGCGGTATCTTCAGGGAATTCTCGATTCTTCAACCGATATCATTACCGAATTCCCGATTTTCCTTGCAGAACTCCCCTTCGGACATGTAGGTGTCCATGCCGGAGTCGATAACAGCAACATCGAAGGAGAAAATATCATTCTTCTTCCAAAAGACCCGATGAAGGATGCAACCCGTATCCGCGATGAAATCAAATCCGTCTGTAATAAGACAGTCGGCGTCATCATCACCGATACCTGCGGCAGAGCGTTCAGACGCGGCCAGTGCGGCGCTGCAATCGGATGGGCGGGAATGACTGCCATCAAGGATTTCAGAGGAGACCATGACCTCTTCGGCCTCGAACTCGAAGTCACAGAAGAAGCCGTTGTCGATGAGATTGCGGCATTCTCGAACTTCATCATGGGCGAAAGCAACAACGGTATCCCTGCAGTGAAATTCTCGGGATGCGGATCCTGGAAAGGACATGATTCGCTCTATTTCACGAAAGAAGAAGACTTCATCAGAAAAGCGATCCACAAATGAAACTCATACTTGCAGCGGATCTGAAAGACGGACTGGTTGTCCATGGAAAAAGTGGGAACCGTGCTGAATATACACCGCTGACCGATGGTCTTTCGCCATCGGCAGAACCGTTCTCCTATGTTGCCTATCTGAAACCGAAATATCTCTACGTAGCCGACCTGGATCGAATCGCGATGGAAGGCGACCATACGGAAACCATCCTCAAACTGGCACCAATGGTAGGGGAGCTTTACGTGGACAGAGGATCCAGTATTCCGGAAGAATATCTGCCGCATCCGATTCACACCATTGTCGGAACCGAGACCATGGATGCCGAACCTGAGGAGTTCGACGGCGGATTTTTGAGTGTCGATATCAAGGACGGACTGGTCATTCCGAATGGAGAAAATCCGACAGACTATCTCGAAAGCGTCTCTGGATGCAAATTCGACGGATATATCATCCTGAACATTTCATCTGTCGGAACCGGTTCCGGCATCGATCGGGACATGATAATCAAGCTTCGGAACTGTACCGACAAACAGCT
This sequence comes from Methanocorpusculum sp., assembly GCA_029987045.1. Classification (GTDB taxonomy): domain Archaea; phylum Halobacteriota; class Methanomicrobia; order Methanomicrobiales; family Methanocorpusculaceae; genus Methanocorpusculum. The sequence continues at coordinate 14,297 of DALTWN010000004.1, read as the reverse complement.
CTTCTACGGAGGGGGAGTCGCGTCAATGGATGATCTGCAGATGCTCAAAGATGCCGGATTCGATGGCGCAATCGTCTCGACTGCAGTCCATCGGAAACTGATTCCGCTTGACCTTATTCAGAGAGGAGACCTATGTTAATCACACTGGAAGGAATTGATGGATCCGGAAAATCCACCCTTTATGACGGACTCAGAACCAGACTGGCAGATCTCGATCCGGTATTCACCAAGGAACCTGGATCTCCATACCTGGGAGATGCCGTACGTGCGGCGATTGCAGAAAACAGCGACCCGATGGCGGAAGCCGCACTTTTTGTCGCCGATCACGCGGTTCACCTTGCAACGGTGGTACGCCCGGCACTGCAGGAAGGAAAACTCGTTATTTCCGACAGATACAGCGATTCACGATTCGCCTACCAGCAGATATCCCTCAAAAATGTCCATCCGGACCCGAAAGCATGGTTGACTGCCGTACACAAAGGATGGTCTATCCGCCCGGATATGACGTTCCTGCTGACGATTTCGCCGGAAATCAGTCTTGCACGTGTCTCGAAAAGAGGGGAAACCGAACATTTCGAGCAGAAAGAATTCCTTGAACAGGTGCAGAAGAACTATATTGACCGGATGCAGGAAGATCCGTCCAGATTTGTTCTGGTGGATGCAACACTGCCGGTAGAGACCATTCTGGAATTCGTTGAAACAAGCATCCGGAACCGGCTCGCAAAAAAGAATGGCATCCGCACATAAGCGTGCGGACAACCCCATACTTATTTTTTGAAAATTTCTTCGGCCGCGGATTTTCCCTGGACATAGGCGGGCATTCCCGACAGCATGAACGCCACTCTGAGTGCCTCGTCGACTTCCTCTAACGTAATTCCCAGATTCTTTGCCCCCATCAATTGTGCACGGGTAGCGTGGGTGTCCCTGAGTGCAGCTGCAATCGATACGGCGATAAGTTTCTTTTCTTTGCGGGAAAGAGCGCCATCTGCCCATACAAACGAATCGAGAGCAAGAACTGCATCATGCATCTCCGGACTGGATGCCGCAAGATCCTTGAATGCCTGCGGAACATGTCCGATTTTACCTTTCAGATCAGCATACTGATTTTTTTCTGACGGAGTCATACTAAGTAATTCTCGATACTAGTATAACAGATTCACGATTGAGGACATGTGAAAAACGCCGTCAAGGTCTCTGTTCAGATCTGCAAGAACGCATTATTTATCCCTTTCAAGACCAAATCCATGAGATATGACAAAAATGATAGCTGCACTGTTCGGAAGCGGAATCATAGGAGGAAACACCGATAAACTTCTGACAGAAGCAATACGCGGAGCTGAAGATGCGGGATGTACCGTCGAACGCATCAATACCGCGATGATCAAACTCTCCCCGTGCCTGCAGACATTCGGGTGTATGACGGAACCGCACTGCTATGCAGACGAGAACGCAGAAAAATACTATAAGATTCTCAGATCCTGTGACGGCATCATTATCGCAACTCCGGTCATGACCTATGGTATCCCTGGTTCACTGAAATCATTCATGGACCGCTGTCAGCCGTTCTACATGGCAAAATATTACCGGAAACAGTCGCTCATTTCCAAAGAACATGCAGCCATCCGTAAAATGCTCTTTATCTGCATCGGAGGCATGGATACCGATGATATCTTCATCGGACCGAAACTCACTGCAAAGGCATTCAGCAACATCATTGATGCAAAATATTCCGACGAACTGTTACAGAAGAACATGGACACGATTCTCAAGATCGAGAATAAACCGGAGATGCTCAAAGCCGCATATGAAAAAGGATATGCTCTTGCCGCAGACATCGTCAAAGCACGAGACTCCTGCTGACAGAATTCAAACCGTAAAAGAAGAACTGAATGCGGCTGCGGATACGAAATATGCGGCATTCTCTTCGTCTCTTCTTCCGGGAACGGACCGTCTTCTCGGCGTCCGTATTCCGGTATTGCGGGAAATCGCCAAACGGGAGGCAAAATCCGGATGGAAAGAATTCATCCGTTCCGCAGACGATTCTTCGTTCGAGATGGTGATGCTCCAGGGCATGGTCATCGGTTATGCAAAAGCAGCACCTGAAGAAATCATTGAAGAACTCGACCGATTCGTTCCGAAAATCACCAACTGGTCCATCTGTGATTCCACGGTAGCCACGCTCAAGATAGCAGAAAAATCTCCAGAATCATTCTTTGCCTATGCAGTATCATGTATGAAAAGCGACCGGGAATTTACCGTCCGGTTCGGTATTGTCATGTTCCTCATGCATTTCATCAACGATACCTATTTCCAGCAAGTACTTGATCTCCTCAATCGTCCGGCATATCCCGGATACTATGCATCGATGGCCGCAGCATGGGCAGTATCCATCCTCTTTGTAAAATATCCAGATAAAACCGAATCCTGGCTGTCTGTATGTAAACTCGACGATCAGACGTTCAATAGATCACTCCAGAAGATCAGAGAATCGTTCAGAGTAGACGATGCAACAAAAAAACGGATGACTGCGTTGAAACGTTAATCACTCAGGCGCTGATCATAGACACGCAGAGCACGGACGAAATCGACGTATCTGAACTCCGGCCACGTCGGTACGGAAAAACATACTGCTGCTTCATTGCCGTTGGCAAGCCAGGGAAGGAAATTCGAGGTGCGTTTATCATTCGCGGTTCGAAGAATCAGATCCACCGGAGGCATATCATTCAACGGATACATGGTTCCGGTAATCATCTCCGGCGTGATATCTTCCGGACGCAGTGTTCCCTTCTCACATGCTGCAAGAATATCACGCGCCGTTTCGACAATCTCGTTTCGTCCTCCATACGCTATCGCAAAATGCAGATAAAAACGATCATAATCTTTCGTTGCCGCTTCTACTTTTTCGATGACGGAAAGCAGTTCCGGATCCAATAAAGAACGGTCGCCCACCACGGTGATATTGACTTTGTTCTTATGGACACGGGGATAGGTGAGCATCTCGGTGAATTTATCGATGAACAGATCATGAAGCCCCGAGACCTCTTCCTTGCTTCGATTGAAATTCTCTGTCGAGAACGCATAGAGCGTGACATGCTTGATACCGAGTTTTTCAACCCATTCAAGAACATGGATTGCCGTATCCGCACCGATACGGTGACCGAGATCGACACTTATTCCGTGCGATTTCGCATATCTCCGGTTACCATCCTGGATGATTGCAATATGATTCGGCAGATGCGAAAAACGATGAACCAGATGACTGGCATACAGATTTTCCGCCAATGAGCGAATCGGACTGGTCATTGCGGGATAACCTCGACAATCATGCCATTGTTCGGATACCGCTCGATGATTTTACGGTCGCTGCCGAACTTCGCAGGAATCTTGCGCATCTGCTGCCAGTCGAGCTCGATGGTGCCGTCATCCATTTCCGCATACGTACTCCCGGGACGCATCAGAGAGAGGATCATCTCCAGGTCATTCCCCGGATTCATGGAACCATACATGATGGTCCCGTCATCGGTAATCATATCGAACGGCCGTGCCGAATTGCGGGCAATGCGTTTCAGACGTTCACGCAGCTGGACGGAATCCTTGAACACCGAGGTACAATAATGGACTTTCGGATGCCCGTTGATTTCTCCGGCCCATTTGGTCGATCCCTGGATTGCATTACAGAGCGGATTGACGGGTTCCAGTTTACGCAGACGCATCGCATCCGCATTGGCATCGCCCCATTCCAACTGGTTGATATTGAAGAAATCCAGTTTATCCAGCAACGGGAAGAAATGGCGCAATCCCTGAAGCGACGGGACTTCGATACCGACATCAAGTCCCATCTTCTTTGCAGTCTCTATCGACCGGACATAGGGTGATTCCATGATCGTCGCCCAGTCTTCATGCGGCGGATGCATGCGGAGTTCGTCGATACAGGGTACAAGCATGGCTATCTGCTCTTCAGACGGTGCTTCTCCGGTATAGAGATGGATATGGTGTTCCGGCCCGAAATGTTTCTTGAGTGCCGTACAGAACTCTACTACCCGCTCGATCTCGAACAGAGGTTCTCCGCCGGTAACTCCGGTTCCCAAAGCATCCATAATCTCCGCCTCTTCGATTGCTTCTTCCGGAGTGGTGATTTTCCGGTCATTTGCAAAGATGACATCCTGATCCTTGCGTTCTTCCGAAAGCGGACAGTACCAGCAGGTACGCGGACACCTGCCGGTAATGAAGAGTACCAGTTTCGCCCCCTGATAGCACAGGCGGCATCCTTGCGACAGATTACGCGGGATCTTTGATTTTGCCATCTTATTTCATCAGTGCAAGACGTTCCAGAACCGTTTCACGACCAAGAGCTTCCAGGAACCAGCCAAGACGCGGACCGCGGTCTGCTCCAAGGAACGCACGATATACCGCCGTAAATACTTCTTTTCCGGTAACCCCGGCAGATGTTGCCGCATCATAGACCGCATTGTGCAGGACATCCGCTTTCCATTCAAGGCCGGAAATCGCTTTTGCATAGGCAGCGACTGCGGCTTTGACATTTTCCGGTTCGTTTGCTGCAATTTCCGGCAGGGATTCCGCAATGGAGAATTTGACATCGTCCGGAGCGTAGCGTTCAAGCCAGAGTTTTGCACGGTTCGCCTGGTCAAGGACGGAATGCTCATCAACAATATCATAGCCGCTTCTCTTCAGAATCGAGAAGATTCCTTCATTGTTGCGGGCAATCTGTACGACCGTAACCATGTGACGGAATGGAATCATGGTCTGCGGGGAATTGACTTTCGAGAGTTCAAGTTCGCGGGACCCGCCGAGTTTTGCCGCACGGTCGTAATCGTCGATAAGTTTGAGCAGTCCCATTCCCGGATCAAAGGCAATCGTCTTATCGGGTTTGGTCTTGGCGATCATATAGCGGAGAACCTCCGGCGGAACAATGTCGAGCATATCCCTGATTGTCAGGACAACGCCCTTGGATGAATGCATCTCGCCTTTTCCTTTCAGACTGATCCATTCATAGGTGACCGGAATCGGTGCCTGGTATCCGTATATGTCTTTGGTGATGATCTTTCCCGTATCATAGGATCCGCCTGGTGACGCGTGATCCTTACCGAACGGCTCGACCGTAACGCCGTGAGCTGCCCAGCGCATCGGCCAGTCGACACGCCAAACCAGTTTTCCTTCGCCCTTGGAATAATCGGAAATACCGATATGGCCGCAGGAACACTGGTATTTGACGGTATGGTTCACCGGATCGTGTTCCAGAATCTTTGCACGGGAAATCGTATGGCATTTTTCACAGACCGGATAGTACGGAGTCCATCCTTCTTCCAGCTGTCTGCCGGATACTTTTTCAAGGATGGTCTTGATCTCTTCCGCATGTTCAAGTGCGAGTCTGATTCCTTCGGTGAATTTACCGCTCCGGTATGCTTCGCTTGTTCTGATCACACGCGGGTGGATATCGAGCTCTTCTATTGCAGAAAGGAAAGGTTCAAGGAAATGCTCCGCATAACTCTTGTGTTTTCCGCAGGGACAGGGAATATCACAGACCGGCCAGCCGATGTACTTTTCGTATTCCGCCGGAAGGAACGGATATACTTTGCGCAGCGGATCGAAATCGTCGGCAATATAGACCAGTTCGGCTTTTCCTCCGTTCGAAAGAATCGCCTTGTAAATCATATCACCGGTCATTACTTCACGCATATTTCCCAAATGAATCGGACCTGACGGAGTAATACCGGTAGCTACCAGCTGGGGTCTGTCTGTCGGAACCTGAGCTGCTTTTGCATCAGCCCAGTGGATTTTTTCATGTATTTTTTCTTCCATTATTCTTCACCAGAAAATGAATATTGTATATATATTGGGTGCTGTCAGGGATAATACCGTAGGGTAACCCGTCGATCGGCAAAAAAAGTCTGCAGAATGCGGATTCTCCGTGAAAATGAGATTAAAAAAGATTGTAAGGGTTCTTATGTACAAGAACCGGGTTATTTTATACCTTCGTTCTGTTCCCCTTCGTGTTCATTCGGAGGCCAGCAGGTAACACCCTTCTGGCTGGAAAGAACCTTCGGATCGAACACCGGTTCTTCAACACCATCTGCTTTCTGGTTGAAGTAATCACCGAGCGCAGACCATGCATGCTTTGCAAGGAAGATGATGATACCAATGTTGAAGATACCCATCAGTGCCTGGAACAGATCTGCCAGGTTCCATGCGAATGTCATCGACCAGATTGCCGAGAAGAAGACCATGGCAACGATGACGATACGGAGTAAGATAATCGGCCACTTCTTTGCGGTAATGAATCTGACGTTGGTTTCACTCATGGAGTAATAGCTGATCAAACTGCTGAATGCGAAGACAAGCAGGAATACCGCAAGGATGTACGGTGCGGCTACACCAAGGAAACTTGCAGATAACGCTTCAGAGACAAGCGGTGCTCCTGCAAGAGATCCTGCGATTCCCTGTGCGACGAAATCATAGTTCGGGTATGCCACATTCGTGTACATGATGACGACAAATGCCGTTGCAGAACAGACGACAATCGTATCAATCAGAACACCAAGAGACTGCATAAGTCCCTGCTTTACCGGGTGCTTGACATGTGCAGAAGAGGATACGTTCGGAATAGAACCGATACCAGCTTCGTTGGAGAAGACACCACGCTTCAGACCCCACATGATCATGGCACCGATACCGCCGCCGATGAATGCCTGTGCACCGAATGCATAGGAGAAGATGGTCTGGATAACTGCGGAGACCTGAGTGAAGTTGATGAGGATAAGAACAAGACAGAGAAGCATCCAGAGGATTGCCATTGCCGGAACAAGCCAGGTCGAAACACGTGCTACTCTTCTGATACCGCCAAAGATAATGGCTGCAGAAAGAACTGCAAGTGCAATTGCAATGACAAGGGACAATACGCTGACGCCGCCGATGGCCGCACCGTTGAATGCACCGTCGAATGCAGTCTGTAACGAGGAACTTGCCTGGTTTGCCTGGACACCGATGAAACAGAGACCATAGGTCACGATGACCATGATTGCCATGAAGATAGCGAACTTCGGTTTGCCAAGTCCGTTCTTGACATAGTATGCCGGACCGCCGTGGAAGTATCCGTCACCTTTCTTTTCTTTATAGATCTGACCGATGGTGTTTTCAACGAAACTCGTTGCTGCGCCGATAAGCGCAAAAATCCACATCCAGAAGACCGCTCCCGGACCACCCATTACGATAGCCGTAGCGACACCGGCGATGTTACCAACGCCGATACGGGCACCCATACTTACGCAGAATGCCTGGAAAGAAGAAATGACATGCTTGCCCTTCTTCTCTTTTATTCCCGTGAATGCAACTTTACAGGCTTCACCTAACCGGTTAATCTGGACGCCCTTCGATCTGATGGTGGCATATATACCAAAACCAACAATAAAGACGAAGGCCACATACCAGGCCCAGGTATCAGCAACGCCAATAACTGCATCCGCAGCTTCAACAAAACTCATACATTAAATTGTTTCTCGTCTAACGATATTAAATATGTGAATGCTTTAATTCGTTAAAGTGAGCGAGATAAAAGCAGAAAAAGAATGGTATTTTTTGCAGAATTTCTGAAAAATCAGAGAGAATCCAGAGATATTGATCCGAAGTCATTGCTCTCTGAGGATTCCGGAATGCCAAATGCAGTGTATACTGCCCTGGTATCGAGCGAATTCGCAACGTCCACCATATAATCGAGGATATCAATAGAGAGTTCGCGTTTTTCCCGGCTTTTCTTCATCTGCTCGGCAAGATGCGAGATCGTTTCCGGGGATTCGCCACGAAGTTTGGCAAGCGATATGACACAGAAATAGATACGGGTAAGATTCCTGTCGGTACCGGTAATGGTATCAAAGAACGCCTTGAGAATCTGTGCCTGATATGCTTCGCTTCCCATAGATACCTAAATTTAGCTCTCCAATATTAAATAGTTTACCGAGAATCCGCCGATTATTTGGCGGTACTGACGATCTTTATGACGTCGCCCATCTTGAGTTCGGCAGAATCCTTGATCCGCATCTTTGTCCGGGCATCGACCGCATACAGGAACCCATTGCCGATATCGGTGTGAATCTTGAAGGCAAGATCACGCGGGGTCGATCCCTTCGGCATCAGAAGCGCATCCGGTAAGACGACACCTTTCGCATTGCAGTATTTTCCTTCATCCTCGACCGGATAGACAATGATCATGCCGCACGCGTCAAAGACTGCACGGTTCAGGACATCCTGTACGCCGGTTGATCCGAACTTCTTCATATTCTCGGCAACCATGGTCAGTGCCTTGATCTGCGGGGCAGACAGTTTGGCACCATCGACCGGAGTGAACTTTGCATCGCCTGGTAGATAGTGCAGAAGTTTGGCGGATGATGCGGATTTCAGTGCAAGTTCTCCGGCTGAAATGGTCGGTACCGCACCGAGATCCTTGAGATTGTTCAGATTCTCTTCGGATGCCTGATCTGCCTTGTTCGCGGCAATAACCATCGGTTTCGACATTTCAAGGAGGATTTCACAGAGCTTTTCGATATCTTCCTCCGATGCCTTTGCAATATCAATACCGCTCTCGAGCACCGCATCGCGAACCTGTACCGAATCGATACGAAGACCCGCCAGAGCATCTCCCAGCAGATCAATAATGACGTTCTCCTTGCCCTGAGCCTGGCGGACAATTCTCGGCAGATGTTTCTGGACAATACCTGCCATCCACATGGCGAATTCATACCGCAGGAATGCGACATCTTCCAGCGGGTTGCGTGTTCCGGGATCGACCGGATTTCCTTCGGCATCCGTACTTCCCGATGCATCGACCACCTGGATAATAGCATCCGCTTCACGCAGATTGTCAAGGAACTGGTTGCCCAGACCACGGCCCTTGTGTGCATCCGGGACGAGACCGGCGACATCCAGAAGTTCGACCGGGGTAAACCGAATCCCGTCAACGCAGTTGCCGCATCCGCCTTCGATGCCGAGCTCTTTGCACGGACATACGGATCTGACATAGGCAACACCTTTATTGGCGTCGATAGTAGTGAACGGATAATTTGCTATTTCTACATTGGCAAGGGTAAGCGACTTGAAAAACGTCGACTTGCCGCAGTTCGGTTTTCCTGCTAAAGCGAGTAACAACATGATAGGTCACGTATTTTATCTATACCTATCAATTGGACGTCCGGAATAGTTATGGTTTGCGAATCCAGACTGAAAAAAGCAAAAAATGTTATGCCGGATAATGGTACTCCGGCGAAACGCCTTCACGAAGGGATTCGGCATATGCATCCACATTCGCCTCGATGCACGGAACATCAATCGATACCGACAACTGCCGATAAAAGTCGTCCTCGACCGTATCCGGGATTATCCACCGTGATTCCTGCTGGTATGCCATGCAAAGATCCGGATTTAATGCGGTTTCAATGACAACACGATCGACCATCGGCACCATGGCCGGTTCCATTATCTCACGGACACACGGACTTCCGGAACAGGGAATAACCTTTCCGAAAAGAGAACTACGCGATAAATCGAGTCCTGCACCGATACACGCTGTCTGAATTGTCGCATAGAGCGCAGCATATCCTTTGGAAAACAGCACATTGACCGGATCGGGAGATATTCCTTCCACACGTCTGTGATATCCCAGCTCTGCAGGAAGTACACGCGAAAGAATCTCATAATACATATTCTTCGTAAGGGTGAAGATCCGGGCAAGTTCCGGCAGGGTGATGAGGTAGTCGAGCTCTGCACGCGCACCGGCAATAATATCGAACTCGCCGATCCGGTAGAAATCCTCATGAGTTTCCGCCAGTTCATGAAGATGGCGCATTCTTGCTTCGATTGCCGATTCTATCATGCTTTTTGCGGATGTATGGGTCGGAGCAGAATCCGGTGATGAATAGCGGGAAGACAATGGTTTCTGCAGAACAGAAGACGGGCGACCCCTGATATCAAAAAACGAAATCGGAATATTCTGTTCTGCACATTTCAGAACCGCAGACGTGTGCAATACATTGTCTCCTGCAATAAGAAGATGGGAGATTTCTGAGAGAGGATACCTGGAAGGAACGGAAGACCCTTTTTCACGGACAAACAGCGTATTCTGCGTTGCAGAAATATCTGCACCATATCCCCATACCGTAACCCACGGTTTCATTAATAGACCACCTCTCCAGCTATCCGCTGATTCAGTTCGGCACGGCATTTCGCACAGAAATAGGTCTCTTTTCTGTCAAGATAATCAAGAGAATTCGGACATGACATGATACAGTTCAGATTTTCACAATGTTCCATTCCATACAGGTGTGCTATTTCATGACTGCTTTCCGTGACAATCCGTTTTATCAGCATCGAATCATCAGGATGGCGACCATAGAAGATATTGTCGAGCCGTGTGGATGAAACAACCGCAACACCGAATTTGGGATGGGCCAGCCCGAATACATACGAATCGCAGGCAGTATACAGATCACCGGAAGTTATTAACAATACTTTCTCGTCAACCACCGAATTCGATGGATATGGCGTATCCAACTGTCCATACGGCCGAAAGAGTTCCGGATGAAGACTTCTGAACTGATCGAGTTTCAGGAGAAGTTTGACAGCATCGTACTGTTTTCGTACGTGATCATACCCTTCGAGGGGAAACGTTCCGTTATCGATACGAGATACCGGCATATTCAGAACGGTAGACAGACTTTCAGTTACCGGAACTGCAATCCCTGGCGGTGCCCGGCTATCCCAAAAAACATGTACCCCCATAATCGTAGATATTTTCATTTCTAAACGACATAAACTTATGTGATTCTATGCCGTACCTGATTGAAACCGCAATCGGAAACTATCTCAAATCACAGCAGTATACTTCTGCCGTTGAAATCGGATTCGGCGGAAAGACAGTCACCGCAAAAATCCTGATTGATGCGGGGATTCCGGTCCTCTGTACCGATGTCCATGCATACCCTGATTCACCCGTCCCGTCGGTGGTCGATGACTGTGTCGAACCGAATCTGTCACTCTATACACATGCGGATCTTCTCTATGCAATCAGACCGGGCATTGAAATCGTACCGGCAATCATTCAGCTGGCAAAAAAACTGAATGTCGATCTGATCATTTACCACCTTGGATTCGAAGTCTATCTGGACGGAGGAGAACGCATCGATCTCGGGGATATCATACTTCACCGGTATGTCAGAAAAAATTAGAAGAAAGAATCCAGACTTTTCTGATGGGATGCATTCAGGATATCAATAGTCGTCTGCCAGGTCGTTCGGGCGCAGGACGGAGCAGCCCCATAGGTTTCAATATAGGTCTTCAGAAACTGTACCGTTACTTCATCCGACGGGTATCCTGAACCGATATCGCCGAATTCTTCACGGAGTGTTTCGATAATGCGATCACGGGTAACCTTTGCGACAATACTTGCAGCACCCACTACCGTATATTTTGCATCTGCTTTGTGAATTGAAACCACATCGCAACTGATTCCCGATGCGGACAACACATTGGTACCGAACCGGTCGGCATTCACATCACATGCATCAAGAATTACTTTGTCGGGAACAAGATTTCGCAAGACTTCGGCATGACAGGATACCGTAAACGCATTCATGGTCCCGGGACGCGCATCGATCTCCTGCGGACTCTTGACAACAACATGATATGGATAAGTACCGACGATTACCTCGAAGAGTTCTTCACGTTTTTTCGGCGTCAGCTGTTTCGAATCCTTTATGCCCAATCCATTGAGTGCATCAGGACCCTCGACAACGACACCGGCTGCGGTCATCGGGCCAAGAACCGGGCCTTTTCCCGCCTCATCGATACCACATATCCTCATAGCTCCATTAAAATCAGTCTGCAGAGTATTTAATAGTCTGTAGCAAAATAAGAGTAAGAGACTATGTATCTGATAATTGCAGGCCTTGGCGGCATCGGACAAGCTCTTGCCCGGATAGCCACCACGAAAGGGAACAATGTCGTCGTTATCGATAGTGATCTGGATAAATGTTCCGAACTTCTCGAAGAATATGATCTCCGTGCAATTTCAGGAGATGCAACCGATATAACCACACTCGAAGAAGCAGGCATTTCCCAGGCGGACGCATTTATTGCTGCAACCGGAGACGATGCAACCAATCTCATGGCATGTACAATTGCAAAACGCAATGGCGTGAAAACACAGGTCGCTGTTGTAAACCAGAAAGAACATGAAGTACTGTTCAGAGAGGGCGGATTCAGAATCTGCGAAAACAGAGATGAACTCGCTGCACGAAATCTTCTTCTGAGTCTGACCAACCCTGACGCCCAGATTCTCGCAAGCATAGATGGCGGATGTATCTTCGAAGTCACTGTTAATGAAGGGTCAAAGGGAGCGGAGAAAACAGTAAAGGAACTTTCCGGAGGAAAAGACGAACTCTATGTTGCCATTCGCAGAGATGGAAATCTAATTATTCCCAATGGCGATACAGTATTCAAGCCTGGAGATATTATTGCGGTATTCACCAAGAAAGAAGCTGAAGAAAAATCAGTCGCACGAATGAACGATACATTCCTCTAACATACTATCCGGGAAAAATCCCCGTCTTTTTTAAAAAAACAATAAAAAAAGGTGTCTGTGGTTAATTCAGTGAAGATTAACCGAGTTCGTCCCAGCTGCCTTTGCGTTTGCGGATGACGAAGAAGACGATAATACCAACAACGATTACACCAACCCCGATCAGAATGTAGGGAAGATAAGCCATAATTCCACCTAACGGATTCTGGGATTCTTCAAGGTACTTGGTTGCTTCATTGTAGAGATCGGTTACCTCTGCCTGTAATGCCTTCAGTTCTGCGATATCTGCATTGCCAGCCTGGTATTCTTTCAAACACTCGTCGTATTCTGTCTTGATCTTAGTGTTCTTGGTATCAACGAGTTTTGCTTCGGTGTTCCAGCCATTCTGATAGAGCTGAGTGATAATATCATCAATCTGAGTGTACGTGTTCAGAATCACACTCAGTGAGACGTATGCAACAGACTGCTTTGCTTTGTTCAGAGCAGCCATGCCTGCTTCATAGTTTGAGAATGCAGTGACTCCATTTGCGGTACCTGCATTTACTGCCGCCTGATATTTTGCACGTGCAGTTTCCAGGTTTGCCTTCGCCTGGGAGCAGTCATATCCTGCTGCAACATACTCCTCAATAGCAGCTTCGATAGTTGCGATACCACTATTTAATGCCTGGAGACTGCTTGCAAGAGTTCCGGTATCATAGACGAATTGTGTCGGAGCCGTGTAAACAGAACCGCTTCCACCGGATTCCGAAATAGTAAGCGGGGAAATATCCTTTCCAGCTGATTCTGATGAAACAGTTCCTGAAGCTGTTATTTCAAGGCTAACCGATCCCGAACTTTCATAGATATCGAAATTTGAAACGTAATCATAGGGATACGTCGGGTGGAACGTCATAGCATTCGCAGCCCCCGGATTTCTTACCACTGTCCAGGATACGCCGACAAGCTGGCTATCGAGATTAAGCTGATTCGGAATGGGTGAACCCTCTGGGTAGGACACCTTCATCGTTGCAGTTACTTTGGTTCCCGGCGTGACAGATCCTGTCGGGGTTACGGAGTAATCGGCGCTGTTATAGGTAAATGCAGATGCTACGCCGGCAAATGCAAGGGTGGCAACTAATGCCACCAAAGTTATTGCTAGAACTTTTTTTACATTCATCTTATATCACTCAAAGAGAGGGTCGACATCTCCGTCATCGAACATTGTCGGTGCATTTGCACGTTCACGGGAACGGGCGACCTCTTCTTTTGCTTCCTTTGCGAGTTCAATGAGTTCACGAATACGCGGAGCATTTGCAATGGAGGCAAGAAGAACGACAGCGGCAACATATCCACTGTCAACCGGATAATCTCCACCACGGACTTCAACGCCTGCGATGTTTTCTTCAACCCAGTTCTTCGACTTCTCAACACCCTTACGGTCGAGTTCCTGCGGTGGTCCTGCGACCAGAACCAGTGCACGTTCTGCAGTAGAATAATCACACGGAAGAGTCAGTCTGCCAAGCATTGCACGGCGGACAAGACCGATAATCTTTGCGGATTTATCATCCCCGGTAATATCAACATGCGGTTCGTTGTTGCCTTTATCCTTGTGGCGACCGAAAAGTCCGCCGGTTTTTGCCGGGCGGGAATAGGAGTTCTTCGGAATTGCTTCGCTGATTGCATATCCAACGGAAGAAATACCTCCACCACGGAGAGTGTTGATGATTTCACTGGA
>DALTWN010000003.1 GCA_029987045.1 Methanocorpusculum sp. | reverse complement strand
CGGAGGATGCCGTCACCGTATCGTCCCGCCCGCTCCATGCGATCGACTGCGATCTTGCGGATACTCCGGACCTGTTCCCCGTCGTCGCGGTACTTGCGGCGCATGTGGACGGCGTTTCCCGCATCTCCGGTATCGCACATCTCGTCTACAAGGAAAGCGACCGGTTGCAGGGGATGATGGATATGCTTGCCGCGATGGGGATTTCTCTCCGGCTTCATCCGGACGGATGTACGATAACCGGCGGCAGGATGCACGGAGCCCGCATATCCGCGGCAGATGATCACCGGCTGTTCATGGCGGCGGTAATTGCCGGGATATCGGCGGACGGCGTGACGGAAATCGCGGACGGTGACTATGCGGCATCCGTGTCGTATCCGGCGTTCCTTCGTGACATCCGTGAACTTGGCGGCCGTATCTGAACCGGGAATCGGTTTGCTGGTGACAAAATGTGCGTTGGTCTGCATTTTTCGTCAAAGTATCTCCAGATTTCTGTTCTATGCTGATTAAGCGGGTCTTTTCCCTGTCCTGTCAATTTCGTGTTCGGGTGACAAAACAGTAGCTTATTATACTGCTGTAGAAAAATATAATGAAATTAGACTTAATGGTATAGTGACTTGTCTGCTATTCCTGATGTATTATAATTAGTTCCGCAATTCCTCCCACGCCAGAGCCCGTGGATTTTTCTTGCGGTTTTAACTATTGAAAGAAGGCGAAATCTATGGAAAAACAAGAAATAAATGTTGCAATAATCAATCTCACATTACGACTTGGTGCGAAATTACGGTATCTCCCAATGGGATTGGGGTATGTCATGACCGCAGTCCGTGATGCCGGATATAAATTCGATTTCATTGATCAGGATATATATGCGTATACGCAGGATGAAGTAATCGACCTTCTTCAAAAGAATAAGAAAGAATATGACATAATTTTAATGGGAAGTATCGTCACCGGCTATCGGCTTGTGAAATCGATGGTCTCCAAACTCAAACAGGCATTTCCTAATGGATTGGTGTGTGTAGGAAATTCTGTGGCATCCTCCATTCCCAATGAGCTTTTGACGTATACCGATACCGATATCGCAGTGCTTGGGGAAGGAGATGTGACCGTAGTCAAGATACTGGATGCGCTATCCCAGGGTACACCGTTATCGGATGTAGCGGGTATTGCATTCAAAGACAGTCAGGGGGAAATCCATTTCACGAAACCAAGACCGGCTGAACCCGATATCTCGAAGTTCTATGTCGATTTTGCCTTGTTCGATATGGAGAAATACATCCCATTCATGACCGAAAGCATAAAACCACCCATGCCTCCGGTCGATCCGTTGCGTGTCACCACAATCAATACTGCACGGGGCTGTGTCAACAAGTGTTCATTCTGTTACCAGGTTTTCAGGGATGAAAGATACAGACGCCGGTCTATGGAATCCATTATGCGTGAGATTCAGAAAGTCATTGAAGAATATCACGTGAACTATATCTCTTTCAAGGATGACCTGACCTTCTACAGTAAAAAAGTATTGGAAGAATTCGTTGAGTGGAAAGAGAAACTTGGATTGGAATTCTATTGGGAAGGTCTGATCCGGGGAGACATGTTCTATAATGAAGATGAGGATATGGAATTGCTGCTCCGGTTAAAGGATAACGGATGCTGGGTTTTATTCTATTCCCTTGAATCGTCGAATCCGGAAATCCTGAAGGCCATGAGGAAACATGTCGATGTTGAACAGTTCAAGAAACAGACGCATATAATTCAGAAAGCCGGAATAAATGTTGCAACCAGCCTCATCTTCGGCTATCCTCAGGAAACGCTGGAGACCATTGCGGATTCCTTCGATGTCTGTATGTCTTTGGGAATCCCTCTGTCCGTAGGCTATCTGATGCCTCAACCGAAAACAGAAGTCTTCGATTATGCTGTCAAGAATGGATACATAACGGATATTGAAAAATACCTTCTTAGTATGGGTGACAGACAGGATTTCAGGATCAATATATCCAAGATTCCTGACGATGTCCTGGTTAAAACTGTCGAGGAGAACGTTAGACGCTGCCATCGTGTTGTTCAGGTCGAAAGCTTTGTTGATAATTTCTTTAATTTCGATTCGGATCAGGGGGGCGATACCGTATATACTTCGTCCTCTTCCGAAAAGGAAAGAAAAAAGGAATGATTTCCTATGAGTGAAGTGGAATCCTCACCAGACGTCAAAGAAAAAATAACATTGAAGACGGGGCTGCTGATCGCAGCAGTCACCTTGTTCTTTGGTGTCGTCGTTGGTTTCCGCGGGGACTTTTCCGAAATCATCGGTATTATTGCAGATTCGGGAGATACATTCTCCTATACCGATCTTCAGCTTGCGAATACGGTATGCAGATTCGTCACAGCCCTGGCTTCTCCGCTCATAGCGTTCCTGACCCTGAAGAAATCGAACTTCTTTGTTCTGACATTCGGAGTCATCACTACCATACTCGGGTTGTTCTGTATTGCGGTTGCAACGTCATTTCCGGTAATGTTCATCGGACTCGGCATTCTGTTCGCAGTGGGGTCTGCTGCGCTGTCATTCGGAATCATTTTCGGTCTCGTCTCCCTGTTCGTCGGAGAGAAGACCGCAATTGCCGTATCCACCCTGTTCTCCCTCGCAACGACATTCTTTACCATCGCCTATGCTCCGGCAATCCAGCTATTGTCTGATACGTTCGGATATAAGGGTATGCTGTTCATTCTCATTCTCATAGTTATCTGTGCCTATCCGCTGACTTTCACCCTATCCGGAAAGAAAAAGGAGGTTGTCGTGAAGAAGCAGAAGGATGAGATACAATTCAAGGAGGCACTTTCACTTATATTAAAGAATAAGATCACCTATGTCATGATAGCCTTCTTCTTCGTCATGGGTTTGTCCAGTGGGGTCAACAATCATTCCTATACGGCTATGCTGTCGGTAGATCTGCCTTCTCTTGGTGTTTCCATCACCTTCTCCTTCATGAAACTTATTGCGGCAATCGGACTGGCAGTCATGACCCTTCTTGTCCTGCGTGTAAAACGGCCGGTGCACTTGGCTGCATTGATCTTCCTTCTGTTCGGTGTCCTTATAGGTGCCCAGTTGTTTGTGCCGCCAGAAGACATGTACGGGATTGTCTTTGTCTATATTGCGCTGTTCATCATGGGAGCATTTTATCCGATAGCGACACTTCTCGTACGGCGTAATTATGCGCCGATCCTGATTGCCACCCTGTTCACGATTCTCACGGTTTTCGAAAAGCTTGGGTCGGGACTAAACAGTATCCTGGGTGGTTTCATCTATGATACAACCGGGGGATTCGTGCCGCTTATCATCCTAGAATCGGCTATGACGATTCTCTTTGCCGGTGTTCTGCTGATTCTTCTCCTCGTGAACTTTGCCTGGTCGAAGAAGGGCGGCGGAAAGAAGGACTCGGAATCCTAATCTCTCTATTTTTGGTTGAACGTGCCGTCCATCTTCACAGATGACACTGATAATGTGCCAAAATACCGATGGTTTGTCCTGTAAATTTGATTCGTTTTTTGAGTATTGTTTGAAATTTAATGAAAATTATGCATTTTGAGAAAGGATGTTTTATGGTGTCATTTATCATGCCATTTTTGATTTATGGTGCCATTTATAGTGCCAAAAAGCAATTTATAGTGTCACATCAAATATACTAGTACGAATCAGGAGTAATGGAGGTCTGTCAGAATGCGCGAGGATGAATTTACGGAATTTAAGCGAACAACCGGTGAACTGAAAGAGGCTATGGTTTCGATAGCCGCACTTCTCAACAAGCATGGTCAGGGCACCCTCTATTTCGGCCTGAAGAATGACGGGTCGCCGTATCGGTTTACCATAACCGACTCTACACTTCGCGATGTATCACAAAAGATTTACGAAGCGATTCGTCCGCAGATTTTTCCGCAGATCGATACGGTGACCATGGAGGGTATCGAAATAATCAGGGTCAGGTTTGAAGGAAAGGAAGTTCCTTATTCTGCATTTGGAAAATACTATATCCGGACCGCTGACGAAGACCGGGAACTGTCCCCGAGTGAACTTCGTAAAATAATGATCGGTATGGAATATGAGGAAAACTGGGAGAACGGCCTGTCCGGTGAAACGATCGATGATGTGGATGCAGATACGCTGAAGACATTTTATCAGTCGGCAACCGAATGCGGGCGTCTTCCGGAAATGGATGCCGAACCGGAAAAGCTTCTCTCCAAACTTGGGCTGCTGAAAGGAAGACAGCTGACGAATGCCGGCAGATATCTGTTTTCTGCACGTGCACCTCTGGTATTGAAGATGGCAGTATTTGCTACCGACCATAAGACGACATTTCTTGATATCGTCCGCAAGGAAGGTAATATCTTCCAGCTGATCGACATCGCGATGAATTATGTCATCCGCAATATCCGGTGGAGTGTGAGTCAGACACAGGACGGCATTCATCGGATAGAAACGCCGGAAGTCCCGGTCGTTGCTCTTCGTGAAGCCGTAATCAACAGTTTCGCACATGCCCGGTACGATAGTGCGGTTCAGCATGAAATCGATATCTATTCCAACCGGATTTCCATCATAAATCCGGGATCGTTCGCCAATTCCCATGAACCCAGGGACTTTGTCACACGGGATCTGCATTCATATCTGAGGAACGAAATGATTGCACGCATCCTCTATCTTTGCAAGGATGTGGAGACCTTTGGTTCCGGACTCAGGAAGATCTATTCGCTCTGTGACGCGGCAGGGGTTCCGGTCACCTATGTCAATACGGAGACCGATTTCACCTTCGAATTTTCACGTGTTGATCGAAACAGTGTCGTACATGATGATGGAGGAACCGCGGTTCTTTCTGATAGAATAAACGAGCAGGAAGCTGCCATCCTTTCCTGGCTCAAAGAGGACCCGCATCTGACGGTATCTGATCTGGTCGAGAAGAGCGGAAAATCTCTGCGTACGGTGAATCGTTGGCTGTCCGCATTGAAGAACAAGGGGCTTATTTCACGGATGGGCCCGAATAAAACAGGATACTGGAATGTCCATTATACCAGGAGCTGATTGACGATGAATACGCTTGGAACCTATCTGCGGCTGACCCTGTTCGGCGCAAGCCATGACGACTGTGTCGGTTGTGTCATCGACGGCATGCCGGCAGGATGTTTCATCGACGAGGAGAGCATTGCGGCGGATCTCGATCTCCGCCGCCCTGCATCCGGTATCGGAACCGCCCGGCAGGAACCCGATGTGCCGGCGATTACCGGTCTTCGTGACGGATGCACCACGGGGTCTCCCGTCACCATAACGTTCGCGAATACCGATGTGCGCAGTGCGGATTACGACGGAAGAATCCCGCGTCCGGGTCATGCGGATTATCCTGCATACTGCAAGTATGGCAAATCCTTCGATGTCCGCGGCGGCGGCATGTTCTCCGGCAGGATGACTGCTCCGCTCGTCGCGGCAGGCGGAATGCTTCGTCCGCTGCTCCAGTCGTCCGGCATCACGGTCGGCTCGTATCTGACCCGTGTCGGAAACGTGACCGATACCGGCAGCTATACGCCGGATGAGATCTGCAGGGTGTCGCGGACGAATCCGCTGAGAGCCATGAGTGCCGAGCTGGAGATGCAGATGCGTGCTGAGATCCTTGCGGCGAAATCGGACGGCGACAGTGTGGGGGGAGCCGTGCGCTGTGTCGCATCGGGTCTGCCGCCGGGGCTTGGCGAGCCGTTCTTCGATTCGCTCGACGGTGAACTGGCGCATGCGGTGTTCGCGGTTCCGGGAATCAAGGGCGTATCGTTCGGCGAAGGATTCGCCGCGGCGGCGATGCGTGGGTCGCAGCACAACGACAGCTATTTCGGTGCAGAGGACGGCAGGCTCCGGATGGAGACCAATCATGCGGGCGGTGTTCTCGGCGGCATGGCGGACGGTGCGCCGCTCGTCATGGATGCGGTGTTCAAGCCTACGGCATCGATCGCCCGTCCGCAGCATTCGGTGAACCTGGTGACGCAGGAAGAGACCGAACTGTTCATCCACGGCAGACACGATCCGTGCATTGCGCCGCGGGGTGCCGTGGTGATCGAAGCGGTCACCATATTCACCATCGCCGACCTGCTGTTCCGGGGGGGATACCTGTGTCCGAAATAGACGAACTGAGATCGGAGATCGCAGGAATCGATGCGGAGATCGTCGCTCTGGTCGGAAAACGGATCGCTGTCGCGAAAGAGATCGGTGCATACAAACGGGAAAACGGTCTTCCCGTCATCGTGCCGGACGTGGAAGCCAAAGTCAGAAACCGGTACGTCGAAGAAGCACGCAAAGCCGGTGTTCCGGAAGATGCCGCGGAACGGATCGCGGATATCCTGATAACCGCCTGCCGCAGCGTGCAGGAATAATTCATTTCTCTTCTTTTTTCATCATCCCGCACGTGTCGTGAACGTATTTTCAGGAACGATAGCAAAAAAAAACGTGGCGTCCGCGAATGCTGCTGTCCATCCGCGGACATGGTGTATGTGTTAGCGTTGTGTATATCTGCCAACTGTATGAAGAAAACAATGTAGCTTTAAGTATTGATCAGTTATTTGACACTAAGTTGTGGTTTTTTTCACCTGGATTTTGCTGTGCTTGCTCGTATCGGCTGTGCGCAGGACTGTGCTCACAATCCTGCCGGGTTTGGGCACCGGTGACCGGTGCATTCTGCACAGGACTCCCGCGTCACTGTGCTGATACTAATGTAGGTGAATATGTATTAAATAGTTTGTCATATTGTACATTATGGTAAACATATTGTAAAGCATATTTTACACATTTTTGTATACTCGGGTATCATTCGGGTCGTGTTTTGTGTGCACAAGTATACGTTTCCGCGGCCGGCGCGCGCACGGGTTCCGTCACCATAGCTAATTATAGATTTACGACCAATATTTATACCACAAATGTCCCGGACGGGATGTGTTAATTTATGCAGAAATATATCCGTACTTCCTTGAAACTCGAGCTGCAGGATAAGCCCGGTCAGCTTCTTGCCGCCATCAAACCGATCTCCGAAAGCGGGGCGAACATCATCACCATTTCCCATCAGCGTGATGAAGAGAATCCCGGGTCGGATCTTATAGTAGATATTGTCATTTCCCTGCAGGAAAGCGCACTGCCGAAACTGCTGGATTCCCTGAAGAATCAGGGTATCGATGTGACCCGTGTCGGTATCGAACGCCTGATGTGCATGAAGACCTTCATTCTCATCGGTCATATTCTCCATACCGATCTTACCGATACCGTCAACCGTATCGACCGCAAGGATATCACCGAGGTCACCGAACTCCATATCATCATGCCGAAGGTCGACGATCCGTCGACGGCGAAACTGACCATCAAGGCTGTCAATGAAGCAGAGATGGATCATGCGATCGAAAAACTCGAGAAGATCGCTGCGGAAAAGCATCTGATGATCATCGATGAAATAGGAGGACGCTGATATGATGAAAATTGCCCTGATCGGACTCGGGTCCGTCGGTCGCGGAGTCGGTGAAGTGCTGAAGGACGACAAACGGTTCCGTGTCATTGCGATCGCCGATTCGAAGAGCGGAATGGTGAATCCGGACGGTATCGATTTCGAAGCCGTGATGGAGACAAAGAAGAAGACCGGACGCTGCGGAACGACCGACTGGACTGCATTCAGAATCGCCGCGGAAGTCGATTACGATGTCCTGGTCGAAGTGACGCCGACCAATGCGGTCACCGGTGAACCGGCACTTTCCACCATCAAGATCGCCCTTTCCCGCGGACGGCACGTGGTCACGTCCAACAAGGGACCGATCTCGCTCGCCTACCGCGAACTCAAGGAACTCGCCAAGGAGAACAGTGTGGATATCCGCTTCGAAGGTACTGTCGCCGGAGCGGTTCCGATCATCTCCGGAATCAAGAACGGTCTTGCCGGAAACAAGGTCAAGGCGCTCTTCGGTGTGCTCAACGGTACCTGCAACTATATCCTGTCCCGTATGGAAGAGGAAGGTCTGACCTATCAGCAGGCATTGTCGGAAGCACGCGATCTCGGATACGCCGAATCCGATCCGACCGCCGATGTAAACGGTACCGATGCCGCCATCAAGCTGGTGATTCTCGCGAATACGGTGCTCGGCATGAATGTCAAGCTGAAGGATGTCCAGCGGACCGGTATCGACCGGATCACGCCGGAAGCGATCAAGATGGCGCATACCACCGGCCATACGATCCGGCTGATTGCATCCATCTATCCGGCGAAGAAGGAACTGGAAGTATCTCCGCGTCTGCTTCCGGAAGACGATCCGCTGGTGCTTTCGGAAACCCTCAATGCCATCACCGTCGAGACCGAACTCGCCGGAGACATCACCTTCATCGGTGCAGGTGCAGGATCCACCGAGACGGCATCGGCCATTCTTTCCGACCTGGTGTTCATTCTCAAGAAATATGGGTTCTAAGGATACGGAAGAACCGGCAGGCGGTGTTCTGCACCGCCGTACGCTTTTTTTGCAGGCAATGCGGCAGAAGACCTTTGCCGCAGGATATTTCACGACCGCGGATATTGCCGAATCCGTATCGATTCCTCGGTCGACCGCCCAGGACTGGATCAACCGTCTGCTCCGTGAAGGATGCATCATCGTCAAGGAGGAACAGCACGGAAGGATACCGGCGCATTATGCCACCCGCAGCGCTCTGCCGAAGACGACCTGTAAACGCATCTTCGTCACCGCATCGGACGGATACGCGGAGATCTTCCACGAATGCATGTCCTGCGGATGTGCAGGATTCTGCGAATTCCATCATCGCCGTGCAGGCGGTGCGGCAATCGCGGTGTCCCGCGACGGCCTGATCTTCCGTGAAACGGCGAAAGTCACTGTGCCGGAAGAACGTGCCGCACTGGAGCAGCGGCTGTCGCTCGAACATGCGGCGGTGGGACTGCTTTCCGTCGAACGCGACGGCGATGATATCGTCCAGACAATCCGGTCGATCTACGGCGGGGCAGCCTATTCGCTATCGTCGATGATGGGGCTGGCAAAAGGCGTATCCGCCGTGACGGTCGATGCAGGAAACGGGTTTGTTACGGGGACGGTCCGGACTCCTGCCCTGGTGCCGGTGACCGTAGGAATCGACGATACCGACCGGAAAGGATGCGGAGGAGCGACGTTCGCGCTTGCCAATGCCCTGTTCAAGTATCTGACCGAATCGGGAGATGCCATCGGCATCCGTCACCAGGTTGCGGCCCTTGCGCCGGCAATCGAGGAAATGACTGCCGGAAACTCCTGCAGTTTCCTGGAACTTGCCGTGTCTCCCGAAAAGCTGGATGTCCTGGAAGAAAAGATCTGCCGGTTCGTCGAAGATGAAAGTCTGTCGGAGAACTGGGGTGTGGCAATCCTGAACGGTATTTTCGTTCCGTCCGCTCTGGAAGAACTGACGGCACGTATCCGGCGCGAACGGGTCACCTGTCAGGATGTCCGTGCATGTGCCGCGGCGTGCGGCGTTGCCGTCTACGGCAGACGCGGGGTCATCGGTGCGGTGGCTGCCGTCGGACTGAAGAACCAGCCGCAGGATGTTCTGCTCGATCCGTATCGTCCGATGGTGCCGGATAACCGCAGGTGAGACCATATGAGCGAAACCGCAGATACCGTAAAACAGAAAGTTACCGCAAAAGTCGTGTTCATTGCGATCGCTGCGTGTCTGCTCTTCGGCGTCCTTTCCGGATTCCGGTCCGATATGTCTGCTGTCATCGGCATCATGCAGGATACCAGCGAGACCCTCTCATATGTCGATCTGCAGCTTGCGAACACCGTATGCAGATTCGTCGGGGCACTCTCGGCACCGGTCATCGCATTCCTGACCCTGAAGAAATCGAACCTGTTCGTTCTGACGTTCGGATTCATAACATCGATTCTCGGAGTGCTGTGCATGGCGGTCGCACAATCGCTGCCACTGATGATTATCGGTCTCGGCATTCTGTTTGCGCTCGGTACTGCAGCGCTGTCGTTTGGTATCATCTTCGGTATCGTCTCGCCGCTGGTCGGAGAGAAAGTAGCTATCATCATATCGACTCTGTTCTCCATTTCCACGACCTTCTTCGGTGTGCTCTTTTCTCCAATCATCCAGGGGTTGTCCAATGTCATGGGATATCAGGCCATGCTCATTATCTTCTGTCTGGTGCTTGTCTGTATCTATCCGCTCTCGTTTGTCATCGCCGGCAGGAAGAACGAGGTCCACGTTGCACATGCGAAAAAGAAGATACGGTTCAAGGAAGCGCTGTCCATCATTTTCAAGAACCGGTTCACCTATATCCTGATCGGGTTCTTCCTGGTCCTCGGGCTTGCGAGCGGAATCGGAAACCATCTCTATACCGGTATGCTGTCCCTCGATATCCCCTCGATGGGTGTTTCGTTCACGTTCTCGATACTGAAGATCATCGGTGCCGTCGGCTCCTTCATTTTTGCGTTCATCGTCGTCAGAATCAAACGGACACTTTCAATGGGTGCGCTGATTTTCCTCTGTTTCGGTCTCATGGAACTGGTTGTGGCTCTGCTTCCGGTAGGTGCACTCCCGTCACTGGTGTCGATATCCATCGCGATTCTTGCGGTATCTGCGCTCTATCCCTTGAGTTCGCTGATTCTTCGGCGTGAATATGCACCTGTCCTGATTGCTTCGGTGTTCTCGTTCGTCGGGATATTCGAAAAGATCGGTGCAGGAATAAACAGTATCGTCGGCAGTATCATTTATGATGCCGTTGGAAATTTCCAGCCGCTCATCATAGGAGAAGCCATTCTGCTTCTGCTCTTCACGCTGTTCCTGTTCATCATTATTCTCAAGCGGGAATGTTCTGCAAAGAAGAGCGGGGATACTCCGGAACAGAAAGAATAGAGGAAGATATATGAGTGACACAGTTTCAGAATCGGTAAAAGAAAAGATAACGTTGAAGATCGTCCTTGTAGCGATAGCCGGTTGTCTGATTTACGGCATTCTTACCGGATTCCGGTCGGATATGTCTGCCATCATCGGAATCATCGCGAATTCTGGAGACGTATTCTCCTATGTGGAACTGCAGACTGCGAATACCGTGTGCAGGTTTGTGAGTGCGCTGGCAGCTCCATTCATCGCATTCCTGACCTTGAAGAAATCGAACTTCTTTGTTCTGACCTTCGGATTCGTCACCTCCATTCTTGGACTGCTGTGTATCGCCGTTGCGACGTCGTTTCCGGTCCTGGTACTCGGTCTCGGCATTCTGTTTGCTGTTGGAACGGCAGCACTATCGTTCGGTATCATCTTCGGTATCGTCTCAGCATTCGTCGGAGAGAAGACTGCCGTTACCATTTCCACCATATTCTCCCTTGCAACCACGTTCTTCGGCATCCTCTTTTCCCCGGTGATTCAGCGGTTGTCTGATCTTTTCGGATATCAGGCTATGCTGTTCATCTTCACTGCGCTGCTTGTCTGTATCTATCCTCTGATCTTCGTCATATCCGGAAAGAAAAAGGAGGTGACATTGATGAAGCAGAAGAAGGAAATGAAATTCAGGGATGCACTGTCTCTCATCTTCAGGAACAAAATCACCTATATCCTGATGGCATTCTTTTTCGTCATGGGGTTTTCCAGCGGTATCAACAATCACTTCTATACCGGTATGCTGTCGCTCGATGTCCCTAGCATGGGTGTTTCGTTTTCCTTCTCGCTTCTGAAACTTATCAGTGCCGGCGGAATGGTCGTCATGACGCTTCTTGTCATCCGCATCAAACGTCCGGTGCAGTTTTCCGCCCTGGTATTCCTTCTGTTCGGTGTCCTGCTGGGACTCCAGTTGTTCGTGCCGAGTGACAGTCTCTACTTCCTGATTTTCACCAATATGGCGGTTTTTGTCATGGCAGCATTCTATCCGGTATCTACCCTTATTGTACGGCGTGAATTCGCACCGATTCTGCTGGCTTCCCTGTTCTGTTTCCTCGGCGTATTCTCGAAGATCGGCTCGGGAATCAACAGTGTTCTTGGCGGCGTAATCTATGACATCTACGGGGCCTTCGATGTGCTTGTCGTCATCGAATCCAGTATGACAATTCTGTTTGCCGTCGTTCTGACCATCTATTTCGTGTGGAAACTGAGATCCGAAAAGAAGAACGCGAAGAACTGACCAGTCCGATACTCTGGGAAAAAAAGGTTAGGCCCGGATATCGGGTCTTTGCATATTGCCGGGCAT
The DNA here is from genome assembly GCA_029987045.1 of Methanocorpusculum sp. Taxonomy (GTDB): domain Archaea; phylum Halobacteriota; class Methanomicrobia; order Methanomicrobiales; family Methanocorpusculaceae; genus Methanocorpusculum. Next base: position 4,498 of record DALTWN010000003.1, on the reverse strand, counting down.
ATTGCCCATGCCACCGAAATCAGGCATGGATCCATTGTCCTGCATGAAATCCTGCGGATTCATGTTTCCGAAATCCGGCATGTTTCCGTTTCCTTGCATGAAGTCCTGTGGGTTCATGTTGTTGAAATCCGGCATGTTCCCGTTACCCTGCATGAAATCCTGCGGATTCATGTTTCCGAAGTCCGGCATGTTTCCGTTACCCTGCATGAAATCCTGCGGATTCATGTTTCCGAAATCCGGCATATCTCCACCGAAATCGCCGAATCCACCCTTGCCTCCGCCTCCCATGCCGCCGAGCGTGTTCATGTTCAGGCCGGTGGTATCGATCAGGTTCGCGCTGTCGGCTTTCTGGCCGTCCCAGGTGGATGGAATCGTGCCGTTGAGCTGACCAAGGATGCTTTTGCCTCTGAGTTCGCCGAAGAGTTTCAGGTTCGGCAGTGATGCCAGGTGTTCTTCGTAGGTGTAGAAGAAGGTCGGGTCGGTCTTGATGTAGTCTTCGATCAGGTCTTCGAGTGCGTCGACGCGGTCGCCGAATCTGTCGTTGAAGTAGTTCTCTGCGACCCATCTCATATACGTGTGATAGATTTCCTTGTACTCGTCGCTTGCAAGCAGTTTCTCGACCAGCGGACGTTCGGACAGATTGATACCGGAACCGACCGGGGTGTCGATCGGGAAGTTCACCATGCTCGAGGTGTCGCTGCCCATGAAACTGCCGAACGCATTGTTGAAGTCCCAGGGGATCATCTGCAGTTTTCCGTCATCTTCATAGAGGAAGTAGTTGTGGCACATGCTGCCGATGTAGCTGTCCAGTGAGACGACCGATCCGAGTCCTGCGATGAATTTCAGGCATTCTTCGACCTCTACGCCGTCTGCAGGATTGCCCAGGTTCAGGTTCTTGATGGCTTTGACGACACGTTCCTTCGATGCGGCTGTCGAGGTGGTGGTGTATACCGCGTTATCGAAGATGTTGCTGTAGCTCGATGTACTGTCATCGACATATTTCAGGGTTGTTCCCATGTTCATGCCGCCGCCGAATCCGCCGCCTCCCATGCCGCCGAAGTCAGGCATCCTGTCTCTCATTGCCGTGCGGTTGAATCCGGTCATGTTGAACTCACGGTTCATACCGCCATCCATTCCCTGCTGGATCCGCTCTTTCATGCTGTCATCGATCTTGAAATCCATATTTCCGCCCGGTCCGCCTCCGCCGCCGCCGAAGTTCATGAACTCCGGTTTGTAGAGCTGGCCGTAGTTTGCACCGAAATTGCGGGCGGCGAAATCGGTCTCGACGGATTCGAGCATGAGGTAGAGACCGAAGTATTCACCGTTGAGGTATACTGCGGCATAGGAATGCAGCGGTGTCGGGACCCCGAGTTCCTCCATCAGGTCATAGGTCAGGAAATCCTTCATGGCGGTCGGATCCTGATAGAAGTTGTTGAGACAGAACTCGTTCAGTCCGTTGAAGCTCTGGTCGTTGACGTATTCGTCCGCCTTGACCTTGAAACTGTACCGGTCGGTATCGGCACTAGCGAGCGAACTGAGCGTGCTCTGTCCTTTCGTACGAATGGCCGAACCCTGGTAGGTATCGCCGTTGATCTCGATGGTGCAGACATGATACTCTTCTGCCGTCGGATTTGCGAGGATGTCCTGCCAGTTTTCGTCCGAAATCGTGATGTTCACCGTGTTCACGGTGCTCTTGTTGAAGTAGGCATCCTCGTACGGCGACTCGACTCCTCTCTTCTCTGCAGAGAACGCGCCTGCCATGAGGATGGATACGGCAACCAGTGCGACCGCGACAAGGATCAGCGTTATTGCGGTCAGGTGTTTTTCTTTCATGTATGGTCTGTCTTATGTCATGTATTCGCCGTTGTAGCTGACGAGGACTGCACTGGTGACGCCCGGAAGTGCGTTCACCTTGTTGACGAAATCGGATTCCATGTTCGGCAGTCTGACTTCTGCGGTCAGTTCGATGCTGCCGTTCGCGTTGATGGTCTTTGACCGGAGGACGAGTTTCTTGACGGTCGTCTTGAGGAGACTGTTGACCTCTTCTTCTGCCTTGTCGTTGTCACAGTTGACGATGACGATATAGGGTTTGTCGCGTGGTTTCTTGAGAGAGAAGAGGTAGAGGATGATACCGATGAAGACGGAACCGATGAGTGCGAGCGGAATGAATCCTGCACCGAGGACGATACCTGCCGAAATCGCCCAGAAGATGTAGACGATGTCCATCGGGTCCTTGATTGCGGATCTGAATCTGACGATCGAGAGTGCACCGACCATACCGAGCGAGAGGATAAGGTTCGAACCGATTGCAAGAATGATCATTGCGGTGATCATTGCCATTGCTATAAGCGATATTGCGAATCCCGACGAATACATGACGCCGGAGAAACATTTCTTGTAGACGAATACGATGAATAATCCGACAATGAATGCGAGTGCAAGACAGATCAGCATCTCGGGAAGCGAGAATGCGGTGAGTCCTGCAAGAAGGTCTGTAGATAATAAGTCGTTGAATGTAAGTGCCATTTAGAATCACCCGTACATACGTGCGGAAGCATATTTTGAGAACGCGGTAACGCGTCTGTTCGGAAGCTGAATCATAGCTTTGATGATGGAGGGAAGATACTGGTCGAATTTGACTTCCATGATGATCACCGGGATGCCGAATGCTTTTGTCATCGGCAGGTTCTGATCGAACAGTTTGGTACTGGTGATCCCGGTCTTGATCTGGGAATCGATCGATATGCGTACATTTCCCGGACGATAGATGAAACATTCCCGGGAATAATCGACGATGGTCTTCGGTCGAAGCTGCTGATACTTCATTTTCATATACAGTTCGGTGAGAAGCTCGCGTTCATCCCCGCACATCCAGGCGATATCTCCTGCAAGAATGCGTTCTGTTTCTTCGCGTGAAAGAGTGCAGGTGATTTTCGCGGTGGAGTTGGTGATCTTCATCTTCTTTTCCAGACGGATGAACGAATCATCTCCATTGTAGAGCCGGATACGGAACTTCTCACGGTTCTGGACACCGGTGAGTTTTTCCTGCAGGGCTTTGTCCCCCGGTGTGTCGAAGTAGAGACTCCTGATGACATACGTCCCGTCGGGTCCGGCATACGGATCGGGATCCGCAACCCTGGACAGACGCGAGCGCAGCGTCAGATAGTCCGCCTCGGTGATGTAGTATTTGAGTTCATGTCTGAACTTCAGCGTGTTCGTACGCATGCCTATTCTTTTTGATGTAAAATAATATTAACATTATGTTTCGTATTTCATTACAAAAAGAAAAATTATATAGTACATAATGTAAAATAATATATTGGTGTGAACCGGTATCCGGCGGCAATCTGCCGTCACCTGTTCCGCACCGCGGTCGCCCGCGTATTCATCAGATGAGCCGGGTGATTCATTCATGACTGTTTGCAGAGTGCCGCACTCGGCGAAAAACACCTACCACATCGGAAAAGAAACACGACCAAACATCAGATCGGAGTGATTTCGTTCATACACAGGCATCCGGACCCGCCTGATGTCCGGATGCCGGTATTTTTCAGAAAAACACTTATGCGCCGATATCACCAATACTAGAGTACTATTTATATGAAAAAGAGCAGCTATTATCTTCTTACCGGAATCCTTGCGCTTGTTCTGGTCGTTCTGTTTTACATATTCATTCTCATCAGAATGCCTCTTCTTATCGTTCCGGCAATCGTCATCTATATCGTTCTTCTGCTGGTTCTCAGAAGAGTCATCAGTGACCGCAGCAGGGATGAACGTCAGGTTCTCATCGATATGAAAACCGCGATGCTGACCATGAAAGTCAGTATCGTTCTCTTCCTGGTGGGCAACATTCCGGTCGTCATCTATGCGTTCTCGGTTCCTCCGATGATCTTTCCGATGCCGCATTTCCATCCGCCGGCAACCGTGCCGCTGACGAACATGGGCTTTGTCGCCCTGGCCGAACTCCTGCTGATGGCAGTCTGTGTCATTCTGCATGGTGCATTCCATATCTACTACACGAACAAGTATGGCGGGGACATCGAGGACATAGAGAATGAAGAATAAGATCAAAGTGTTTCGTGCCATGTTCGACCTGACGCAGGACGATCTCGCCAAGGATCTCGGGGTGACCCGCCAGACGATCCTTGCGATCGAGAAGGACAAGTACGATCCGTCCATCATTCTTGCGTTCAAGATCGCCCGCAGGTTCAGCACCACCGTCGACGAAGTCTTCACCTACGAAGAAGAGAAGCAGTAATTCCCCCGGATTATTGCCGAAAACACCGTTTTTACGCTTATGTCGTCTGTATGTCCGGCAGTTTTCCGTCATCGGTGCGAAATGTCCGATTAACAAAATACATAAGCCATTCTGTGACAAATATATAAGAATCTATGGAATTTTCCATGTACCTGTGGAAATACCTTAGGAGAAGAATGTAAACTATGAAAGTCATTTACAGTGACGGCCACACCGGCGAATGTCCGAAGGATGAGGAAC
>DALTWN010000149.1 GCA_029987045.1 Methanocorpusculum sp. | reverse complement strand
CATGGAACTTCAGTGCCGCTGTTTTTGACAGCGATCTCGTCTGTCTTCATTCTGCGCCGTATACTCCGCCGTCAGGCGGTATCCATCCGCGCGAAGCCGCCCAGCATCATGCAGCGGTCGCCGCCGATGTGATCGCACAGACGCTTGCGGAAGCGAACGGTCCTATCGACGCGGTCGCGTTTTCCATCGGGCCGGGACTCGGTCCGTCGCTGCGTACCGTGGCGACCGCCGCACGGACACTGGCGCTCAAGCTCGGCGTGCCGCTGGTCGGCGTGAACCACTGTGTCGCCCATGTCGAGATCGGCAGATGGTATACGAAGTTCAAGGATCCGATCGTGCTCTATGCGTCGGGCGCGAATACCCAGGTTCTCGGATTCCTGAACGGAAAATACCGGATCTTCGGCGAGACCCTGGATATCGGTCTCGGCAACGCGCTCGACAAGTTCGCACGCAGTCATGACCTGCCGCATCCGGGAGGTCCGCTGATCGAGAAGATGGCAAAGGACGGGTCATATATCCACCTGCCGTATACGGTCAAGGGAATGGATCTCGCATTCTCCGGACTCATGACCGCGGCGAAGGAGGCATCACAGCGCGGCGCACGGATGGAGGATGTCTGTCATTCGTTCCAGGAGAATGCGTTCGCCATGTGCGTGGAAGTGACCGAACGTGCGCTCGCACATACCGGAAAGGATGAAGTCGTCCTCGTGGGCGGCGTCGGTGCGAACCAGCGGCTGCAGGATATGCTGCGCATCATGTGCGAAGAACGCGGCGCACGGTTCATGGCGCCGCCGCGGCAGTATATGGGAGACAACGGGGCGATGATCGCCTATACCGGACGGATTATGCTGGAAGCGGGATCGACCATCGCGATCGCCGATTCCGCGGTCAATCCGCATTACCGGTCGGACCAGGTGGCGGTCACCTGGCGCGACGATGCGGGCGAACTGTTCGCACCGGGCCAGTCGGAAACGGCGGAACGCGGGGCGGAAGCATCCGTCTCTCTTACCGGCACCGATGCGGTCAAGACGCGTCTTTCGAAAGGATACCGCGAACCCGCGCTCGATGCCGCCCTGATTGCGGAACGGACCAAGGCGGAAGCGCGGTGCATCGCGATGGCACGCCGTGCGGGAGTGCCGGTGCCGGTCATCCGCGATATGACCGCGACGTCGATAACGATGGAGAAGATCGAAGGCGATGTGCTGAAATATGTGATCACGCCAGCCTATGCGGAAGCTGCCGGCGTGACGGTCGGCCGTCTGCACCGGGCTGGTCTTGTCCACGGCGATCTGACGACCTCGAATATGATCTGGCGCGCTCCCTACGTCTATCTCATCGATTTCGGTCTTGCGCAGATGACGACCGAGATCGAGCCGCGCGGGGTCGATCTGCATGTGTTGTTCCAGACGCTGGAAAGCACGACGGAACATCCGGACGAACTCCGCAAGGCGTTCGTCGAAGGGTATGCATCGGCATTTTCCGGTGCGGCGGACGTGCTCGACCGCGAACATGAAATCGAACTGCGCGGGAGATATCTATGATTACGGTAGTCACGACGAACAAGGGAAAAGCCGCGGAGATCGCCGCGTTCTTCGCCGGGATTGCCGATATCGAGGCGGTGGCGCTCGACCTGGTCGAACCGCAGGCGGAAACCCTGGAGGAGATCTCGCGGGCGAAGGCGGAACAGGCGTATGCGAAGCTTCAGCGTCCGCTCATCGTCGACGATACCGGTCTGTTCATCGAAGCATTCAACGGATTTCCGGGCCCGTATGCGGCGTATGTCCAGAAGACGATCGGCAATGCCGGAATCCTTTCGCTGATGCAGGATACCGCGAACCGGAATGCCTGTTTCACCACGGTCATCGCCTATGCGGACGAGTCCGGAATCGAGGTGTTTTCCGGAACCGTCGCCGGCACCATCGCCGCATCCCCGCGCGGAACTGCCGGATTCGGCTACGATCCCATCTTCGCCGTCGGGGAAAAGACCCTCGCCGAGATGGATATCGCCGAAAAGAACCGCGTTTCCCATCGTGCCAGGGCGCTGGAAGTATTTAAGGCATGGTATATTTCCCAGCGTAATGGTTAATATAATGGAGAGCAAATAACATTAGCACGAAAATATCAAGGTATATATCATGAGATTTCCAGAAGCAGAAGCAAGAACCCTTAATGTAAAGGTATGTATGAAATGCAATGCACGTAACGCAATCCGTGCAACCCACTGCCGCAAGTGCGGTTCAACCAATCTCCGCCCGAAGAACAAAGAAGTCAAGACCGTCTAAATCTTTTTCTTCTTCTTTTTCGCAGTCACTGCGTTTTTTCGTAAAATCTATGAAGTTTCGGGAACACAAGTATCTTTTCGCGATAACGGTATTCGTATTCATCGCGATCTTCGTATGCATCCTCTGCAACATCGCGATCGATCATCATATGACCTGGCTCGTCTATCCGGTCTGTTCGCTGGTGTTCGGCTGGGGCGTGTTCATTCCGCTCATCTACGGCGGCCGTCACGGTCTGGTGCTTTCGCTCGGTCTGCTCAGTGCACTGAGTCTGCCCTATCTCCTTCTTCTCGAACAGTGGACGGGAATCGTCGGCTGGTTCGTTCCGGTCGCGTTCCCGATAACGCTTGCCGCCATCATCTATGCCTGGCTGCTCTACGTGGTCCTTCCCAGGAAGGTCGGGGTATGGATGAAGACGGCACTGCTGTGCGTCAGCGGCGGTATCCTTTCCCTGCTCGTCTATTTCTATCTGGTCTTCGTCTCCCGGTTCGAGATGTTCGCCTGGGGCTGGGTCACCTTCGGGTCTGCGGTCGCTGTCGCGGCACTGCTGTTTCTCGCCGGCCATATCCATGACCGGCAGACCCAATGAAAACTTTTTTTATGCGTGATTTCAAAATAAGAGATTATGATAGATACTGGAGAATCTGCTGAGGAAGATATTATCACAGCTGAAGACATGACCGATCTGGCGTTCGGCATGTTCACCATTTTTGCCGGTCAGGCATTGGCAAAGGACGGCAGGTATCTGTTCTCGGAAATCGAGAAGGACTCCGCTCAGGGGACGATCGCGGATCTCGTATCTTCCTTTGGTGCGCAGTATCCGGAACTTCTCGAACCGCTCGAGATGTTCGGCACGGCTGACGATATTCTTGGATTCTACCGGTTCGGAGAAGGAATCGTTCCGACGAGGACATCGCATTCCTACTGGATCTGGCAGATCGCTCCGCATGCCGATGTCGATGCATGCAGCCGTGAAGAAGCGGGAAAATGGCTGCTGTTCCTTCCGCCCGCAGAAGCCGATGATGCCTGGATTGCAATCCGCGACGCGACGATTGCCGGTACGCTCGGTATCGGTGCGAAGGTCAGTACGGACCGCACGAATCCGGAATCCCGCGACGACCGCAAGGTCATCTATGTCTTTACGAAGAACTGGGAAGA
>DALTWN010000148.1 GCA_029987045.1 Methanocorpusculum sp. | reverse complement strand
ATCTTGCCGTCGACGATACCCCATTCCATATCCTGCGGGTTCTTGTAGTGTTCTTCGGATTTGATGGCGAAGGATGCAAGTTTCTTGACTTCTGCGTCGGACAAGACACGTGCGTTCTTGCGGTCGGCAGGGACTTCGGAGACTTTGGTTCCTTTCTTGCCGTCGGGAATGATTTCCACGGATTTCTCCGCGATTGTCATATTGACGATCTTCTGGGAGTTGCGGTCGAAGACATAGTTGTCCGGAGAGACGGTACCGGAAACGATTGCTTCGCCAAGACCCCAGGACCCTTCCATGATAACGGTTTTCGCACCGGTAATCGGGTGGGAGGAGAACATGACTCCTGCCTTCTGGGAGAAAATCAGTTGCTGAACGACAACAGCAATGTTGACGGTGCGGTCGTCGAATCCGTTCTTTGAACGGTAGTAGATTGCACGGGAAGTGTACAGGGATGCCCAGCAGCGCTGAACGGCGTCGATGACATCGTCTTCACCGAGGATGTTCAGGTAGGTATCCTGCTGTCCGGCAAAGGATGCGCCCGGCAGATCTTCGGCGGTTGCGGAAGAACGGACTGCAACGACGACGTTCTTGCCCATCTTCTTGTAGGAGGTGACAATCTCTTTCTTGATCTTTTCCGGCATGACTGCGGTCTCGACCATGACCCGTGCCTTGTCGGATGCTGCATTCAGTGCATCGTTGTCATCGACGTCGAGGGATTCGAGCATCGAAAACAGCGGGTCTTCCAGTTTTGTCAGCTGAAGGAACCGGCGGAATGCCTGTGCAGTAACTACGAATGCGGTAGGAACCGGTAATCCCACATGGGTCATTTCACCGAGTGATGCTCCTTTTCCGCCGACGGAAGGAATATCCGTGTTGCGGATTTCAGAAAGCCATAAAATGTTTGGTGCTTCGTCCATTATACTCAGTATATAGATAGACGCTGATTTAATAAATAGCCTCCCCCATGGGGTAAACCCGGATATTTTACCCAGTCTATGGGAACTGCGACCGATTTGAGAGCGGCCAACCTTAATGTATATCAATTTTCAGCGATAATCTATACAGTCAATGAGTATATCTGCAGAGGACATAAAGAACCTCCATCCCTATGAAATCCGTATTCTGCGTGCTCTGGAACGGTTGATGCGCCGGTCTCGCTGGGTGGCGGAAGACGATCTTCGTGCCGCGGTCCATTTGTCAGAACCCGAAATGAAATACCGGTTGGGTACCCTGATTGAAAAGGATATGGTCCGGTCGGATTCTGTTCCGTATAAAGGATATGCTCTTATTTTCGGCGGATACGATACCCTTGCCCTTCTTGAACTCGTGAACAGGAAAGCAGTCACTGCTCTCGGTGCACATATTGCCGTGGGGAAAGAATCCGAGATCTATGACGCTCTCGGGTTCGGCATTGTCATTCTCAAATTCCATAAGGTCGGCCAGCGGTCGTTCAATACGCTCAAAACGAATCGCGAATATATGCCGGGAAGCGGTCACTGTCCCTGGATATTTGCATCAGCCAAATCGGCACAGCGTGAATATGAAGCTCTGACCGCCCTGAACGGCAAGGTCGCCGTACCGGTTCCGATCTCACTCAACCGTCATACTATCGTCATGTCACGGATTCCCGGCGTCAATCTGAATAGATCCGTTCTCGAACATCCGGAAGAGACCTGGCAGACGATTCTGAAAGAAGTCAGGGAAGCGTACCGGATAGGCTATATCCACGGTGATTTGTCCGAATACAATATCATGGAGTCGGAAGGAAGAATCTGGATCATCGACTGGCCGCAGTGGATTTCTCCGGACCATGTCAATGCGGAAACCACGCTGTATCACGATGTCGATACGGTAGCTGAATTCTTCCGGAAAAAGTACCGGATGGATATCAATACGGAAGATGCAATTGCGTTGGTGAAATCGCCATGACAACGGTATACGGAATCGATATCCAGAAAGGAAATATCCGGAGTGCATCGGTTCATCCGCGGTTCTGTTTCGTCAAGGTCATCAACGGCGAAATTGTAGCTGAAGGGTCGAATCTGTCACTGCCGCGTCTGTTCCGGTTCTTGAAGACGGAAAAACCGGATGTTCTGGCAGTCGATTCGGTACAGGAGATTGCCCGCGATGATGCGGATCTATACCGGTTCCTCTCCACGATACCTCCGGAAACCGCGTTGGTGCAGGTTACGGGAGACGGGACCACGATGGAATCCCTGCCGCAGATTGCAGCACGGTACAATCTGAAATTCGATAAGACCAATCCCGGAGAAGAGGCACGGGTGACGGCACTGATTGCCTGTTACGGCGGCGGATTCGAGGTTGTCGCGTTCGAAGGAGTAACGACCATCACTATCAGCAGATCGCGGTCGCTTGGCCGTGGCGGATGGAGCCAGAATCGGTATGTCCGGAAGATCCATGGCGGTGTCAAGGTAAAGGCACGCGAGATATGCGATAAACTTACGGCACTCGGTCTTTCGTATACGACCGAGGAGAAATCCGCTTTCGGCGGGTCGTCCCGCATAAGTATCGAAGTCCGGTCTCCGCGAAAGGATGTGCCGATTTCATCCATGCGGTCAGGGGATGTCCAGGTAAAGGTCCAGCCGAAAAAACGTGACCGGATTCTCTATCTTTCCCGTGAACAGAAATCCCCGTATGTCATTGTGGGGGTCGATCCCGGAACAACGGTCGGTGTTGCAATCCTTGCCCTCGACGGGCGTCTCCTGCATCTCGAAAGTGTCCGTGCCCAGTCGCCTGCAGAACTCATCTCGGTGATTTCATCGATTGGAATTCCGGTGCTGGTAGCGACCGACAAAGCGGAGATGCCTGCCGGTGTCGAAAAGATCCGTCGTGTTTTCGGAGCGGTTGCATGGACACCGAAGAAGGATATCCTGGTAAAGGAAAAGTATGCGGTCGGCGGCGGGTATTCCTTTGCCGATGACCATCAGCGTGATTCGCTTGCCGCCGCACTGATGGCATACCGGAGTTATCTGCCGAAATTCGAGAATATCGGCAAACGGTTTCCATCTGGCGTTACGCTTGATACGATCCGTGCAGGAATCATCAAAGGAAAATCGCTGCAGACTACCGGATCGGCGGATGACGGTAAGGACGTGCGTGAGGATGTTCCTGAAATCCATCAGAATGAATTCGATGAACGGGACTATGAACTGTTCCGGCTGGAAGGCGAGGTTTCGAAGTTACGACGTCTGTCCCTTGAACTTTCCGGTGAGCTTGAACGGAAGACAAAGGAACTCAAAGCTCTTCAGCGTAAGATTTCACTGAAACAGAACGAGGAACGTGCAGAAGTTCTTGCAATGCAGGAGATCCAGGACCGGGATGTGGAACTGCAGCAGGTAAAGAAAGCGCTCCGGAAAGAGGAACGGCGGTCGAAGAATCTCCGTACCAAGCTCGACCAGATGAAACGCTACATTGCTCTCACGGCAGGCGACGGGTGTCTTGCGCT
>DALTWN010000147.1 GCA_029987045.1 Methanocorpusculum sp. | reverse complement strand
TATTTAAACAGATGCCTGAATTGGATGATAGAGGAGGTAATCGTTCACGAACGAAAAAAATAGAATGATAGATGATCAGTTTTCTCTTCCAAGGAAGAGATCCGCAAGGTCGGCGAGCATTCCCTTCGCTTCGGATTCCGGAAGAACGGCAAGTCCCGCCTTGGCATCAGCAATCAGTTTTTCCGCATATGCGGAGACCTTCGCGAAGACGCCGGCCTGCTCGAGTTTTGCAACCGCTTCATCGATTTCGGCATCGGTCAGATTGTCCTTGTGATACGGCGTAAGATCGACACCTGCTTCACGTGCATAGATGGAAACGATCGTCTGCTTGTTTTCCCGCAGATCCGATGCACGCGGTTTTCCGGTGACTTCCGCGGACTGGGTAAGGTCGAGAATATCGTCCCGCATCTGGAACGCACATCCGGCACTCATACCGAGCGTATAAAGTGCTGCGACCTGCTGCGGAGTTCCGCCGGCAAGCAGTGCGCCGATGCCTGCGGATGCGGCAAGAAGACTGCCGGTCTTTCCGCGAATCATCGCAACGTATTCGTCGACGGTCACATCGGAACGGGTCTCGAACTGCGTATCGGACGACTGGCCTTCACAGAGCACATGGGCCGTATGTGCAAGCATCTGGACGGCGGCTACCTTTGCCGAATCCGCGGCATCAGCACGGCAGATGTAGGAGAATGCATCGCCGTAGAGCAGATCGCCTGCAAGAATCGCCTGGGTCTGACCGTAGACGGTGTGGACCGTCGGGGTGCCTCTGCGGGTCGCGTCGTTGTCCATGATATCGTCGTGGACCAGGGTATAGGTATGCAGGAGTTCCAGACCGAATGCCGCCGGAAACACCTGTTCGGATGCCCCCGCTTTCACGGCATCGGCGGAAAGAAGAAGAAGGGCCGGACGCAGGCGTTTTCCGCCGGCAATCAGCAGATGGGATGCAGCCTTGCGCAGGCTGGTGGATTCCGCCTCGCTGTATTCTTCCGCCTCGATACCGACTTTCTTCGCGGCCGCTTTCAGATATTCTTCAAGGGTCATGATGATTACTTCGGCAGAACGAACCGGTCGCCGTTCTGGAGAATGTGAACGTCACGGTTCAGGGTGTATCCGAATTCGGAAGCAAGGGTGACGTATCCGCCCTTGAAATTGAACGGACCGTGGGATGGAATGATGTGTTCCGGATTGAGCATGGACAGCAGATCATAGTGTTCCTGATAGTATGCGTGACCGGTGACATGCAGACCGTCGTAGAGACGTGCTCCCTGCTTGATGAGCAGACGGTCGACTTCCGCACGCTGGGCGAAGTTGATCGGGTTCGGGATGATGTTCGCCGAGAAGAGCACACGGTCCCCCTTTTCGATCTTGAGCGGCGTCTCGCCCATGGCCATACGGGACAGCATGGATCCCGGTTCTCCCTGGTGACCGGTCACGATCAGCAGGAACTTTTCCGGACCTTCCTTGGCGACACGGCGCAGCATGCGGTCGGTCGTCTTGCGGTTTCCGTAGATACTGGTCCCCTGCGGGAACGCGACCTGTTTCATGACCTCGGCAAGACCGTTGTAGCGTTCCATGCTGCGGCCGAGCAGGACCGGGATACGGTCGATTTCGCGGGCGCATTCGGTAACGGTCTTGATACGTGCGACATGCGATGCGAACGTGGACACGATGATCGCGTGCTTGTCGTCTTCTGCACGCATGATCGCATCACGGACCCGCAGACGGGCGACCTGTTCACTCGGTGCATATCCGCGGTCGTCGAGATTCAGCGATTCGACGATCAGACACTTTACGCCTTCCTTGCCGATGGCACGCATACGTGCAAGATCCGGCGCTTCGCCGATGACCGGCGTCATATCGAACTTGAAATCGTTCGCATAGACAATACAGCCAGCCGGCGTGTGCAGAACGGCCATGACCGAATCGATGATACTGTGCTGGACACGGATGAACTCGAGCGTCAGGTTGGTCGAGATCGTATATTTTCCGCCGGCCTTGAGCGGGAACGTCTTATTGGTCACCGTGAACTTGCGTTCGGTCTCGATCTGCTGCTTGATGAGTTCGACCGTATACGGCGTTGCAATGATCGGACAGTTGTAGCGGTGCGCCAGTTTCTGGATTGCACCGATATGGTCCAGGTGTCCGTGGGTACAGACGATCGCCTTGACCGTCCCCTCGATCGAATTCATGATCGTATCGTCCGGAATCGCACCCATCTGGATAAGATCCAGGGAATGCATGTTCTCCATATCGACACTCTTGTTTCCGGATACCGGATCAAGATAGAGACCGATATCGAATATGACAATTTCCTTGCCGACGCGGACGGCGGTCATGTTCCGACCGACTTCGTTATATCCGCCCACGGCGATTATTTCTACATCTACCATTTATTTTTCCTGCGTCATTTCTCTGACGACGCCAGTCAGATAATAGCGGATCCTTCCCAGATCCGCGACTGTGTCTGCCCCGGTCAAGAACATCGCCGTTCTCAGTTCGTCAATGATTCCGGCAACTTTCTTCGACAGGGCCGAAGTACCCTCGAGCGCGGGAGCAAGCAGTTCCTTTGCCATGCCTCCCATATCGGCGCCGAGGGCTATCGATTTGGCCAGGTCCAGTCCGGACCGCAACCCGCCGGTCGCAATCACCGGCCCGCATTTAACCTGCGCTACCTCAAAAACACTCACTGCCGTCGGAATTCCCCAGTCGAGGAACGGTTCTTCGGAAAGCTGATGTGTTTTATCACTGGCATGCAGACGGCCGGAACGAAGCATCTCGACCTTCGCCCACGAGGTTCCGCCGAATCCGCCGACATCGACGGCAGCGGCTCCTGCAGCATAGAACTTCGCCGCCGATTCACGCGACATGCCGGCACCGGTCTCCTTGACGATCACCGGAACCGATACGGCCGCCACGGCTTCGGATATGGCAGAACAGATGTCCCTTCCGGCAGGATCTCCTTCCGGCTGGAACAGTTCCTGCAACGGATTGAGATGGATACAGAGCGCATCGGCATCGATGAGCTCGACCGCTTGTTCCGCCCATTCCGCTCCATGCTCGAGAATCTGTGCGGCCCCGATGTTTCCTGCGATGAACGCATGCGGTGCGGTATCGCGGACGACAGTAAACGAATCGGCAAGCGCCGGATCCTCCAGTGCCGCACGTTCGGAACCCACCCCCATCGCGATGTTCGCGGATTCCGCGACTTCCGCAAGCGTGCGGTTCAGGACAAGTGTATCCGGATGACCGCCGGTCATGCCTGCGATGAAGAGCGGGGCGGAGAGTTCATGGCCGAACAGCGTCGTGCGTGTATCTATATCCGCCATATCTGCGCCGCCTGCCGCCTGATGGACCAGACGGACATCGGCGAATCCGGGATTGCCGAACGATACGTCCTCGTTCACGCAGAGACGCAGATGGTCGAGTTTCCGTGATGATGTCTGTCCGGTCATTCTGCTGCTCCTGCGGTG
>DALTWN010000146.1 GCA_029987045.1 Methanocorpusculum sp. | reverse complement strand
AGCTGCTTACCTGGATGAACGACCGCAAATCCGAAGTGTTCGTCGTCGCTGCATCCAACTGGCTGACCGAAGTCCCGGCCGAGATGACCCGGGCCGGCAGATTCGATGCCGTGTTCTACGTGGGGCTGCCGGGAGACAAGGCACGTGAAGAAATCCTGCGGATCCATCTTGCGAACCACCATCAGAACAAGATCAGGAATCTTGATGAAGTCGTGCAGAAGACCGCAGGATACTCGGGCGCAGAACTTGCGGAGGTCGTGAAGAACGCCGCGTTGTCCGCATTCCTCCGCGGGGCAGACGCCGTAGCTCCATCCGACCTGCTGAATGCGATACCGCAGGTCCAGCCGCTCGCACAGACCCGTGCGGCCGATATCGCGAAGATGGCTTCTGTCGGCCATCAGCTGGGTCTTGCCGCATCGTCCGAAGAGTATCGGCCGGAACCGGCGGCGGAATGCAAACCGCCGGTGGATTTCTCCTATGTCTGAGCATCTGCGTCCCTGGAAGCGCCCGTCGGCATCGTTCCGCTATGTATCCGATTATCTGATAAAGGAGGCGCACCTCACCGAAGAACAGGTCAGTATCATCGAGATCTATCTGCTGACGCAGGAGTCACGGCGGATCCAGAACGAAATAGGCAGTCTCGCCGAACGGATACGGTCGCTTTCGACACCGGAAGGCGTGGAAGAGGAACGGAAACGGCTGACCTTCGAACGCGATACGGCAGTCCGGGGTCTTCGCGATCTGGAGACGCCCGAAGGAATCGTGCGTGCCGCTGGGACCTATTCCGCCATGATGGAACGCTATGAATTCCAGTCCGTCCGTCTCCAGACGGAACTGCAGAGGATACAGAGGTGACCGGTCATGATGGAACTTGATATCATCGACCGTGCGGAGGAATGGGGAAGTTTTCTGAAGAAGAAGTACAAGGCAGCGCTCAACAGACTGTCGCGGGAATATCCGCTCACCCGTTCAATCACGATTGAATACGACCAGCTCGAAAAGTTCGGAAAGACCGGAATCGTCCTCGCCGAGGATTTTCTCCAGAATCCGGCAAAGACGATTACTGATATCCGTGACGCCATCCGGGCAGGTTCACTGATTTCGGGCAGAGACCGCGAAGGACGCGATATCACGGATGAGATTATCAGACGCATGAACATCCGGTTCATCCATCTGCCGCGGAAAGTGCCGATCCGCAGTATCCGGTCGGACCAGATCAACACCTTCGTCAGCGTCGACGGTATCGTGCGTCGCGTGACCGAGGTCCGGCCGCGGCTGATGATTGGGGTATTCAAATGTGCCAGTGGTCATGTCACGCGGCAGGTACAGAAATACGGAACATTTACGGCTCCCGCCAAATGCGGCGAGCCCGGATGCGATCTTGCAAAACCCGAACTTGTTCCGGAAGTATCCACGTTCGTCGATTCGCAGAAACTGCGTATCCAGGAGACCCCCGAAGGACTGAGAGGCGGTGAACAGCCGCAGAGCATCGATATCGACTGTATCGACGATCTATGCGGAACCGTGACTCCGGGAGACCGTGTCATCATCAACGGTATCCTGAAGAGCGTCCAGCGGACGGAGGACGGAAAGAAGAGTACGACATTCGACATCTATATCGAATGCAACTCGATCGAGGTATCCGTCAAGGAGTTCGAGGAGGTCGATATCTCCGAGGAGGATGAAACTACCATCAGGAACCTCGCACAGGACCCGCAGATATATGCCAAAATCGCCCATTCGATTGCGCCGACGATCTATGGAAGCGACGCGGTCAAGGAAGCCATCGCTCTGCAGCTGTTCGGCGGTATCGCAAAGGAGATGCCGGACGGAACCCGGCTCCGCGGCGATATCCATGTCCTACTGATAGGCGACCCCGGTATCGCGAAATCCCAGATTCTGCGTTATGTCGTCAGACTCGCACCCCGCGGCATCTACACCTCGGGTAAATCGGCGTCGTCCGCAGGTCTCACGGTCGCGGCGGTCAAGGACGATCTCGACGGCGGACGGTGGACGCTCGAAGCAGGCGCACTCGTTCTTGCCGACAAGGGAATGGTCGCCGTCGACGAGATGGACAAGATGCAGAAGGAGGACCGGTCGTCCCTGCACGAAGCGATGGAACAGCAGTCCGTTTCGATTGCGAAGGCAGGTATCAGTGCGACGCTTGCCACCCGCTGTTCGCTTCTCGGTGCGGCGAATCCGAAACTCGGACGGTTCGATGATTTTGTCAATATCGCCGAACAGATTAACATGCCGCCGTCGCTTCTGTCGCGGTTCGATCTCATCTTCATCATGAAGGACAAACCGGACGAAAAGCTCGATCACAGTATCGCAAAACATATCCTGAAATCGCATGCGGCCGGCGGAAAACTCATGCGCAACCGCACGTATCCGTCGAGCGTCGATGAAGAAAGGATTGCCGAAGAACTCAAACCGGTCACCGCGGAAATCGATGCGGTGATGCTCCGCAAATATCTCGCATATGCGAAACGCACCAGTTTTCCGGTCATCACGCCGGAAGTGGACGATGCCCTGGTCGCGTATTACCAGAATCTGCGACGGACGGCGTACGGCGACGAGAACAAGGACAAACCGGTTCCGGTGACCGCCCGTCAGCTGGAAGCGCTGGTCCGTCTTGCCGAAGCGAGCGCCCGCGTCCGTCTCGCTGATGTCATCACCATGGCCGATGTCGCCCGTGTCATCAGGATAGTCGACAGATGTCTGCAGGATGTCGCCTACGATCCGAAATCGGGAACTTTCGATATCGACAGGATTGCGTCGTCGACGTCGAAGGCAGGAAGAAGACTGGACCATGAAATCAAGGCGGTCATCGGTGAATTCGCAGAGCTTTCCGAAAACAGGGCGGCGAAGATCGATGATGTCTGCCGCCGTCTGGAACAGCTCGGCTATGACAAAAACGAGATCGAGCACATGATCGAACGGATGGACCGTGCGGGCGAAGTCTATCTCCCGACCAGAGCCACGATCAAAGTCATGGAACTGAAGCGGTGATGCAGCATGCTGTTTCGTCCGGATATCGCACGTGCGGCATTCGAGTGGGTGTAAGGCAGATGCGAGGTCTGCGGAAAAATACTTGACGGAGGTGCCGGAACACGATGAAGAAGAAAACGAAGAGGATGATGAAGAGATGAACGAAGAAGAGGAAACGGAGGTAGAACCATGCCGGAATCAGACGACATTGCCGATATGATGGACATGTCGTCCGTTGCGGAGTTCCTGGAATCCGTACAATCCGTCGGATTCTTCAGACGTCTGTTCGGCTGGAGAAGAATCAGGGAGCAGGCATGGCAGGCAGCGTTCGCTCTTGAGATGATTTCCGAAGAGTACCGCGACAAGATTCTGTCGTACCGGCGGACCGTGAAACGGTTCGAGGACGACGTATGCAGAGCCTATGCGCAGTACTATGCTCTGCTCGACGAGAAGCAGAGCAGTGCGGACTGGCCGTCCGACCGCGAACTGC
>DALTWN010000145.1 GCA_029987045.1 Methanocorpusculum sp. | reverse complement strand
TGTTGCGGTCACGGCGGGAGAGGAAGAGTTTCAGATCACGTCCGAGTTCCTGGAGAGCGAGGGTGATTTCACGTTCGACTTCCGGTACCGATGCGACAGCATCCTTGGATTCGCTGGTGAACGGAACGTTGGTTGCTGCGACGTGGACGAGAATCATCAGCGGTCCGACAGGAAGGCCCTGCTGGGATACGTTGTAGTTCTTCCAGTTTACGCTCTGGACTGCGTTGGTGATTGCGCATGCTCCCTGCTGATAGAGCAGCGGGACCCGGTTTGCGAATCGGAGAAGGGTGGCAGTGCCTTCACTTGGCAGTTTTCCGCCGTATCCGATAGCCGCTTCAACAATGAACGAGTGGCCGCCGTAGACTGCACTCGGACGGGTACGTGCCTTGATGAAATCGAGTTCGAACTCTTTTTCCATACCTTTGATGATGAGGTCTTCGGTAATCGGAGAGAGACACTGTGAGGCGGTAGGTGCCGGAATCTTCGTTGTCTGCATTGCATCGTGCAGACTAGAGAGGTTCTCGAGCGTAAGTTTGTTCGCTTTTACCGTGGCCTTGATCTTTGCCGTATCGCAGATTTCCTGTGCGGTCTTTTCTCCGACCTTCGAGAAACTCTCTTTCAGGAACTCCTTTGCCGGAAGATCGGATGCGGCAGCCATACGTTTGAGCACACCGAGTTCAATACCGTACGGATGTGGTTTTACCGCAATGGGGCACGGCGGGACATCGGAAGATACCCGGTCGAATACGAACGCTTCGTCTCCCAGTTCGATCCGGAACTTTGCGTGCGGATTGACGATGGATGTGTATTTGAGGTATTCGATCAGTTTCTTCTTTGCCGCGATGTTACTCTTGAACTCCAGTTCGACCCGGGTGCCATGCGGCAGGATCCAGTCGATTTCCTCATGACTGAGAACTTCCGGTTCGTTGGTCTCGGTCTTGATGGTCAGCGACATCTTGTGGGCTTTACGCGATGCATCCGTACGGGAAATGACCACGGTCGGTTTGCCGGTCGTCAGCTGTGCATAGAGAACCGCTGCAGAGATACCGATACCCTGCTGACCGCGGGTCTGACGGACCTGGTGGAACCGGGAACCGTAGAGCAGTTTCGCATATACGGCCGGCATCTTTTCCGGAATGATTCCCGGTCCGTTATCTTCGACAACGACGCGGAACACATCTTCTCTGATACGCTGTACGGATACGAGGATATCCGGCAGGACCTGTGCTTCTTCGCAGGCATCGAGCGAGTTGTCGATGGCTTCCTTTACGGTGGTGATGATTCCTCTGACCGGGGAATCAAAACCAAGCATATGCTTGTTCTTTTCGAAGAATTCCGCTACACTGATGCTTCGCTGTTTCTTTGCGAGCTCATCTGCGAGAACCATTCAGCACCTCCGAAACAGCATCGGCGATCGACAGCTCCTTCTGTTCGGATTTTGCCAGGTCTTTCAGCGTGACTGTTCCGGCAGCTGCTTCCTTCGGGCCGACGAGTGCGGCATAGGATGCACCTGATTTGATTGCAGATGAGAGCTGTGCGCCGAAACTGCGGTCAAGCAGGTCCATTACGGCAGTGATACCTTCTGCACGGAATGCAGCGGCGACCTTGTATGCTGCTTCTCGGCTGTCCTTTCCGGCGATGATGGCGACGGTAGTCGATTTCTTCGGTTCGAACTCCCCGATGGATACGGCGACACGATCGAATCCGATACCGAATCCGCAGCACGGCGTGTCATTGCCGCCGAAAAGATGTGCAAGACGATAGACACCGCCACCGAGAATCTGGTTTTCCGCTCCGAGGTTGTCGGCGAAGCCTTCGAAGACCATGCCGGTATAGTAGTCGAGACCGCGGGCGATACCGAAGTTCAGAATGACCGGGATTTCCTGTGCTTTCAGGTATGCGAATGTTTCTTCGATGCGTGCACGTTCTGGAATGTCTCCGGCAATCCGGAAGACTTCATCGAGCGTCTGTGCATTGATGAGACCGGTCAGCGGTTCGAACAGTTCCGGTTTATTCAGTTCATCGAGTGCCGATCTGAGCAGATTCTCATCACGTTTGTCGAGAGCGGCCATGACCTTTTTCTGACCTACTGCATCGAGGTTGGCAAGCAGATGTTTCATCGGTGCGAGGTGACCTACCTTGATTACGAAACGGACGCCGGTACATTTGAGCAGTGCATATGCGGTAGCGATGATTTCCGCATCGGCGGCGGCGGAATCGGCACCGATTATTTCACATCCAAACTGCCAGAACTGCCGGTATCTTCCTTTCTGCGGGCGCTCGTATCTGAAACATTCTTCGAAATAGAACCAGCGTATCGGTTTTGGTGCGACCTGTGCTTCGTTGACGTAGGCGCGGATCGTTGGTGCAGTCAGTTCCGGACGCAGTGCTATTTTTCTTCCGCCCTTGTCTTCGAAGGTATACATTTCTCCGAGAATTCCTTCACCGGATTTGAGAACGAAGAGTTCCTGTTCTTCGAACATCGGGGTCGCGACTTCGCCGAATCCGAACGATGCGGCGGTCTTTCTCATTTTCTGTTCAAGTTCGCGGCGCTGTGCCATTTCTGCCGGAAGGAAATCCCGGGTTCCACGTGGTTTCTGTATCATGATAATCTATTTTTCTCGCTTGATTTCTTCTACTTCTTTGAAATTGCTGGGCGTTTGTCGCGGGGCACTTCCGATGAACCGTGTCAATGCAGATTCATCTCCTTTCCAGACATTCTCTTTCTTGACTCTGGATTGCAGATAGAGTGCCAAGAGTACGCAACCGATTCCTATGAAATACATGGTCTGTTCGGTGAGGCCGCAAAGAGCACACCCACCCCATCCGAGTGCGGTAAACAGAACGCCGCGATATGCTGCCGTACGGTAGCCGGGGGCACCGGTACGTGCAAAAATCCGTGCATCCCGCAACCACAGGAATGATACGACCACTGCACCGAAGATTCCAATGAATAGAATCGGGTCTACTGTTGATACTACTGCGTCCATTTTTTACTGGTAATATATTTGGCGGGATAGCACATTAAGGTTTAATGTTCACTGAGTGTGAAGGGGCGGGATCTGCTCGGAATTTCCCTGATTTCCCACAATCTATTTTTAGGGAGACAAACATATAGATAAGGCGGACGTGCCGAGATAGCTCAGTCCGGTAGGGCGCCGGTCTTGAAAACCGGTGGTGCAAACCTCGGGAGTTCAAATCTCTCTCTCGGCGTACCTTTTTTTGTGAATCATTTCTTGTTGTGCTGTGTATCGATTACCGTATAGGTCGTGGCATACAGGAGGCTGAATACCACGTCAAGGACCAGGGTAAAAACGATGCCGCCGAGGATACCCAGGAGGATTGCGGGAATCCTGTCGGAAAATGCCATCCCTGTTTGAGAGATATTTCTGATGACAGCAAGTACTGCAGATGCGATTACGACGGCAATCCATATCTTGGAAAATAGACTGCGTTTAAAATAGGCAAACCAGAGCATCCTTATCGGCGGTCTGCGACCATCTCAAGGAAATCTTCACCGTCTTCGACATCCTTCAGACGTTTTTCGCCGATGACCA
>DALTWN010000144.1 GCA_029987045.1 Methanocorpusculum sp. | reverse complement strand
GATTCCCTCTTCACCAAGACTCTTGAAGATACGTGCAAGTGTCCCCGGAGTTCCACGCATACCTGCTCCGACAACAGAGACAACCTGAACATCGGAGGAGAACGTGTACTTCTTGATATCGCCCGTCGCTGCAATCTTCTTCAGAGCGACTTCTGCCATATCCACCTGATCTTCGGTGATGATCATCGAGATGTTCAATTCAGATGACCCCTGACTGATGAGCATGACATTGACCTTGGCCGCCGCAAGTGCAGTGAAGATTTCGCCTGCAACTCCCGGACGTCCGGTCGCGAATCCGCTCACCGAAATCAGACAGCTGTTCTTGATAAGAGATACTGCTTTCACGATACGTTCATCGGCATGACTCTCCCGGTTGATGAGCGTTCCCGGATGCTTCGGATTGAACGTGTTTCTCACATAGACAGGAATATCCTTTTCCATTGCCGGAAGGAGTGCGCGGGAATGAATGACCTTGGCGCCGAAATAGGACATCTCCATCATTTCGATGAAGGAGATGGTATCGATGACACGTGCTTCCGGAATCATGCGCGGATCGGTCGTCATGACACCATCGACATCGGTCCAGATGATGACTTCCTGCGCATCGATACCTGCACCGATGATAGCACCCGAATAATCGGAACCGCTCCGGCCGAGCGTGGTGACCGACCCGTCAACGGAAGAACATCCGGCGAATCCCTGAATGACCGGGACTTCCTTGCCGAGGCGTTTGCCGATACGGTCGGCGATACGTGCATAACTTTCCGGAATCGCTGTCGCATTGCCGTGCAGACCGTCGGTCAGAATACCTGCATCACAACCGCTTACCTGGAACGAAGGAATACCGATCTGACGAAGTGCAGCAGATACGATCGGAGCTGAGAGTTTTTCGCCGATGGAGATGATGTAGTCACGGGAACGTGCGGTCATTTCACGAAGGTTTCTCACCGCTGCAAGCATATCACGCAGACGCTCGAGCCTGATTTCCAGATGTTCGGACACCTCCTTGACATAATCCGGTGCCACTTCCTTGAGCGTATCGATATGACGGGTACGTAACTGTGCAATCAACGTGTCGAGATATGCTTCATCCGTCTTTCCGCGGACGATTTCCTCTGCGGCATCGATAATCTGATCGGTAACTTTCGTCATTGCGGAAACAACAACTGCTACTTCATTTCCTGCATCATGCGATTCCTTGATAATCGCAACTGCTTTTTTGATTGCGGAAGCATCCCCGACGGACGTTCCTCCGAATTTCATAACTACACGCATCTTCAGATAACTCCTGATATTCCTAGTGTACTTATTGATATGCTATCGAAAGAGATAAAACAGTACTCATGGACTGAGATATGACACTGGCCGTGAAAAACAGGCAGTCAACTTCTAAAAAAAAGAAAAATTTAGAGATTCTGATGCTTTTCTGCAATCAAATCCGCCAATTTATGCAGCTCGGCGATATCCGTTTCCGCGGGCAGTCCTTTGATGTAGACCGACGGCAGAAGCTCTGCACCGAGGGGGGCAAGCATCTCGGTCAGGTAATTGACTGCATTGCTTCCCCATCCGAATGAACCGATAACCCCGACATATTTCGCCTTCGGCCGAAGAGCACGGACCAGATAGCTGGAACTGACCGCGACCGGGTGAGGACCGAAGAGAACCGTCGGCGTCGCAATGATGATGGTCGCTGCATCGACGATTGCACTGCCAAGGACACCCGAATCGGTGTCCAGAAGGTTATACTGATTTACCGGAATACCTTTCTGCAGGAGATCGTCGACGAGGAAATCGACCATCTGTTTCGTACTGCCGTGCATCGAGACATACGCCACGACCACTTTGTTCTTGGGAGTGTCAGAAGACCAGTCCGCATAGAGATCCAGAATCTTCGCCGGCATCTTCAGCACCGGACCGTGAGACGGACCGATGAACTTCGGATCGATCTTCCTGACCAGCTGCAGATATTCCTGAACCGATGCACGGTACGGCATCATGATTGCCGCATAGTACCGTTTCGCCGCTTCCAGATAATCCGGCAGATCATCGTTCTGGAACAGTGTTTCAGATGCATAATGCGTGCCGAGGAAATCGGTCGTAAACAGAATCCTGTCTTCCACGACTTCCGCAAACATCGTATCCGGCCAGTGAACCCACGGAGCAAGAGAGAATCTGAGCGTCTTGTCTCCAAGAGAGAGGGTATCTCCATCACCGACGACAATGAACCGCTCATCAGGCTCCATGAGTTTATGCATCTCGATCAGAAGACCCTTGCACACCTCATTCGTGACGATCTTTGCCATCGGGAACACATCGAGAAGAAGCGGGAGAAGACCGCTGTGATCCTGCTCTGCGTGCAGACAGACAATGTATTCGATGGAATTCACGTTCAGCTTCATGAGGTTGGTAATGAATTCCGCCTCATCCTTTGCTTCGGACGTGTCAATCAGGGCAGTCTTTTCGCTACCCTGAACGAGATATGCATTATAACTGCTTCCCCGCGGCGTCGGCATCAGCGCGTCGAAATAGCGTAAATCCCAGTTGATCGTACCAACTGCATGGACATTCGGACAGATTTCACGTGCTGCCATGAAAACTTACACCTTTTTGAAGCTGGATTTGCCTGCTGCGCAGATTGGGCATTTCCAGTTCTCCGGAAGAGCCTCGAACTCGGTTCCTGCCGGATACATGATTCCTGCGCCCTTTTCCGGGTCATAGACATAGCCACAAATAGTACACCGATATTTATCCATATCTTTTTTCACTTCCTATTCCCGGCAGATTCGGAGCGCCGGAGAATACTAAATATATGAAAATCATCGGTATTAATGCCACCGAACCGGACACTTGTCAATGGCACACTATTATCAATGTTGAACGAACAAATATGTATATATTAATCATGGCGAAGCGAGTCACATTCAAAAGATACCGGCAGATTGCTGAAGTCTTAATCAAATACGGATTCGGACAGATCATCAATGATCTGTTTCCAGGCTTCACATTTTCGCACAAATTAAAGAAGAGTGCGAATGCCGAGGTCCAGAGCACTGATTCGACATACGAACGAATCAGGATGGTTCTTGAAGAGCTCGGACCTACATTCGTCAAATTCGGACAACTGATGAGTACCCGTACGGAAATGTTTCCGCCGGAACTCATCGAAGAACTCTCCAAACTTCAGGACCGTGTCGGCGTTGTTCCCTTTGACGATGTCATTCCCACCCTCGATAAATATATTCCGGACTGGCGTGACCTGTTCACTTCAATCGATCCGAAACCGCTGGCAGCTGCATCCATTTCACAGGTATACCGTGCAGTCACGCTCGACGGAACCGTCATTGCATTGAAGGTCCAGCGTCCGAACATCTGGGCAAAGATCGAACAGGATCTTGTTCTCATCCATAACATCGCCGAACTTCTGGAAGAAAAGAAACCAGAACTGCGTATGTACAACCCGGTTTCCATGGTGGAGGATTTCGCCACGCAGATCCGCAAAGAACTGGATTTCACCCGTGACGGAATGAATGCGGAACGTCTCGCACGCAACATGAAAGCGTC
>DALTWN010000143.1 GCA_029987045.1 Methanocorpusculum sp. | reverse complement strand
GCATGGTTCTGAAATCCTTCTTGTCGTATGCTGCACCGTAGATGGTGTTGATGAGTGACGTGACGAAGATTTCGTGTTCAAGGGTTGCCTTCAGCGGAGCCATCTTGTCGTTGAAAACCTTGTCCGGTTTTGCGATCGCTTCAAGCGTGACCTTTGCATTGTTGTTCTGCAGGTACTGGTACATCAGCATCGCATGGTCACGTTCTTCCTGTGCCTGGATCTTGAACCAGTTTGCGAATCCGTCGAGGCTGATGCTTTCGTAATAGTTTGCCATGTCGAGGTAGAGATATGCGGAATAGAATTCCTTGTTCACCTGATTGTTTATCAGATCTGCAACTTTTTGATCTAACATGTTAAGATCTCCATTATGTGATTGAAGAATTGTCTTTTGAAATATATAGGGTAATTGGTCGAAGACCATCTCCTGTTTTATCATCTCCCCATTGGGTGATGTCCCGATTCGGGTAGGTTTTTCCATAAGATAATATCCTTGGACGGTAAATATTTACGTACTATTCGCAATGAAGATAAAAATACGCGATTTAAAACTGGAAAATCTCACCAAATATCTCTTTAGAGCACCACCATGGTGGCTCTCCATAATCTATATTGCCGTAATCGGCGGGATTTTCGAGCTGGTTGCCTTCTTCAATGCGGGCATTCCGCAGTTATTCGGTACAGCGATAGCAGTGCCGCAGATCCTTGCGGTATTCACCACGAAGCTGTTTACAATCCGGTGTGCCAGTACATTCACGTGGAATCGTTCCGGTCTCCTTTCTCTGGCGGCGACACTGTTTACGCTGCCGCTTCTGCTTCTTGCATTCATTCCGGGATTCAATCTGTTATTTGCCTACATAATTGCCGCAGGCCTTACGCTTTCGCTGCGTATGGTCGTTCTTACCGCGGTGGTTGATTATCGGGTTGGTCATATCGCGGTTGCGGCAGTGTTTCCGGCGGTTTTCCAGACAATCTTCGTTTTATTAAGTGGAAACCTGATGCAGGTTCTTGCACCGATGCTGGTGTCTCTCGGTCTCTTCTCTCTTGGTACCCTGGGATTCCTGCGTATCTTCGATAAGCCGTTGAAACGCGGAATCGGCCTGAATGCGATGCAGTTCGTGAATGTATACATCAGCAATCTGACCGATGGTTCAAGTTCGATGGAAGGATATCTGGAAAAAATCAGTGAACTGGTCACTGTTCCGGAAACGACGTTCTTCTTCCGCCGTTCGGGTAAGAAGGATGTTTGGTTTGTCGTTCCGAATTTGCATCCGGGTCCGATGTCGAATATCGGCGGCAGTAATTTCCCGAACATTCTCTTCAATACCTTCAAGGATGAAGCAACGGTGTTTGTATCCCACGGGTGTGCAAGTCATGATCTGAACCTGATTTCGAACAACGAAACTGTGAAGATTGCGACTGCAATCCGCGAAAGCAAACAGATGGCAGAACAGTCTCCATCGTTTTATCAGGCAAACGTGTCGGCTCCAATCAGGATTCAGTCAGGCTCGGTATCGCTTCTTTCGCAGAAGTTCGGCGATTCCCTGCTGATCGTTACGACCCGTTCACCTGAGATGACAGAAGATCTTGACTACTCTATTGGTCGTATTGTGATGGGAGAAGCCAAATCCCGCTATGCAGAGGTTGGATTCGTTGATGGGCACAACTGCATGACGGATGAGAACAAGATCATTTATCCGTCGACCAAGATGGGGAACGAGTTTATTACGGGTGCATCCGCTGTCCTTGAGAAAATGGAACATTCCGAAATGTTCTCTCTTGAAGTCGGAGTGTCTCATGTGGAACTTCCCTATACCCATGCACAGGGATTCGGCGATACCGGGCTGATTGTCTTCGTGGTAAAAGCCGGATTGACGAAGACGGCCTATGTCCTGTTCGATGGAAATAATGTCGAGGGCGGTGTGCGTGATATATTATGGAATGCTGTTCTTCAGAAAGGATTCGATGAATGTGAAATCATGACGACCGATTCCCATATCGTCAATGCATTCTCGGGAAGGAACCCCATTGGTCATGAAATCCCGGTAGCAGATATCCTGCCCTATGTCTTCAAAGGTCTGGATGAAGCCATGGCGGACCTTTCACCTGCAGAGGTCGGTGCCGCATCCGGTGAATGCATGGATGTCCAGGTATTCGGTCCGGGTAAAATCACTCAGCTGACATCGCTCGTATCGAGTATCGTCACTACATTCTTCCCGTTCTATGGTCTGTATGCCTTGACATCCGGTCTGGTTACTGCAGTCGTCTGGATGTTCCTCTAAATCGTTTTTTGTGTCAGACAAGAGAGAGTTCTCTCTGTCGATACTGGTATCTCTCTTTTAAGAATTACTGTAAAAAAAGGAATTTATTCGTAGAGCTGGGTCTCGTCGATCTTTGCGTATGAGACGAGTTCGCTCTTCGAGAAGTGGAGTGCAATTTCACGTGCTGCACTCTCAGGGGCGTCACTTGCGTGAATTACGTTCTTTCCGACGGATAATGCAAAGTCTCCGCGGACAGTTCCCGGAGCTGCTTCTGCCGGATTGGTTGCGCCGTTCATCTTTCTGACGGTAGCAATGACATTGTCACCTTCGAGAACGAAACGGAAGACCGGTCCGCTCATGATGTATGCCTTCATACCCGGATAGAACGGTTTCTTGACGTGTTCGGCATAGTGCTGATCAACAACCTCTTCGGTTAAGATACCGAATTTGGCTGCGACGATCTTGAATCCTTTCTTTTCGAAGCGGGAAAGAATCTCACCGACGAGTCCGCGCTGGACACCGTCTGGTTTAACCATCACGAAAGTCTGCTCCATGTTCTTACTCCTTTCCGCGTGCCTTGCGTCCTGCTGCAGTCCAGGCAACTTTTCTCGGTAATCTTCCGAGATCGTAGTTGCTCTGGCATTTCGAAGAACAGAAGTAGAAGACAGCACCGTCTTTTCTGACGAAGAGTTTGCCGGTTCCCGGCTCAAGCTGTTTACCGCAGTAACTGCAGGTGTATACGTCAACCATTTTTCTTCACCGTCTTGAAAGTTTCTTTGCTTCGCGTTCAGTCTCGAGGAGCATTAAAATGTCTCCCTCACGGATCGGTCCGAAGGTGTTGCGGGTAATGATACGACCCTTGTTTACACCGTCAAGGACTCTGCACTTAATCTGGGCTGCCTCGCCGTGCATACCAGTAAGGCCGATGACCTCGATGACTTCTGCTGGCGTTGCGTCGTCTGCCATGGACTTATCCTCTCAGTGCCTTGATCTGACCAGCAAGGTTGTCGATGATTTCCTTGCCCTTTCCGGATTTAACGATTGCAACTGCAGTGCAGCCGACAGAAAGTCCGCATGCTGCGCCTAAGTCAGCCTGCTTGGAGATGAAGATGAACGGAATCTCTTTTTCATCTGCAAGTCCTGGGATGTGCATAACAATCTCTTCTGGAGAGACATCTGCGCCGATTAAGACGATTTCTGCAACTCCGCGTTCAACGGCTTTGGTTGCTTCGTTTGCGCCTTTCTTGATCTTTCCTGTGTCACGTGCAAGCTCTAATGCTTCAAGAGCCTTGTTCTGGAGGTCTTCCGGAACTTCAAACATCTGGTAAATTTTACCCATAGT
>DALTWN010000142.1 GCA_029987045.1 Methanocorpusculum sp. | reverse complement strand
GCCTTGAGGGTTTTTCGTCCGGCTTTTTTCGCTTCTTCGTATGCGGCGACTACAATGTCGCGGACATATTTTTCTGCGGTCTGTGTCAGGAGGAATGCGGCATCGTCGGAGACGCGTTCAATACCGTTGCGTTTGACGATGCGGGTAACTGCCGAAATAGAGAGGTCGGTATTCATAATTTAATAGATATTTGACCGTTCTTGGACAAATAGCTATTGAATACCCGCCCCTGTTCTTTTTCCCGGGCATGATGCAAGATATATATTCTCTGAATTTGAAAGATGTATCTAATTGAATTTTTAGATATCTCGTCCCGGAATTTTTTGTACTATGACAGCGATGGTTGATATTGCAGAGACCAAAAAGACAGCGGCAGTGATTGTCGTGGCGGTGCTTCTCTACGGAGTAGTGGCAGGCATCCGTGCGACGACCGGTGTGTTCACGACGGAGATCGCGAATGTTACCGGACTCACGTATGGTGCCGTAAGCGGTATCTTTGCGGTTCGCAATCTTGTCTTTGGTCTGTCCACGCCGTTCATCGGTCTGCTCACGCAGAAGATTCCCATGAAGTATATCATGGCAGGAGGTGCGGCTCTGGTAGCCATCGGATTGATAGGTGCTGCATGTACGCTGACCTATGTGCCGATGTTCATCTTCCTTGGCATATTCCTGGGTCTTGGAGCAGGAACGCTCTGCTACTCCATGGTATATGCGGCGGTCTCCCCGTTCCTCGGAAAGAAAAACGGTGCTATCTGTGCCGGTATTCTCGGGGCATCCCAGGGTGCGTTCAATATCATCATCGCACCGTTCATCGGCATCTTCGGGTCGACTGCCCCCGGTCTTATCATCTGCCTTGTTGTCCTTGGTTCGATTGTCGCGTCACTGGTGCCCATCTCCATCTTCTTCTGGAAAGGGAAAGAGAGGGAGGGGAGGTATTCGGAACTGTCTGCGGTGAAACTCTCGAACTCGTTTTTGGCACCGCTGAAATACATGGCGAAACGACCCTATTTCCTCCTGCTTGTGGCTGTCGAGATTGCCTATGGTCTCTGTGACGGATTGATGGTGAATCACCTGTATGAACGGACACAGATCATGTTTTCGGTTTCCCCGGATTCCGCCGGATACCTGGTCGTTGCCTACGGGATTTCCATCATGATCGGACCGATCATCGGCGGACTGGTCGCGGCAGGAATAAAGAACCTGCGGCTGGGGATTGTCGGCGTATTCGGTATCTGGCTTGGAGCATCCCTGCTGTTTTCCATCCTGCCCTGGAATCAGTTCCTGGGAGCTCTGTTGGTCATCATCATGGGTCTGTCCATCGGCATGGTCACTCCGATTATCGCGTTGCTGACACAGGAAAAATCACCCGCCGCGCTGTTTGGAGCGATATTTCCGTTTATCGGAACCTTTGTCTATCTCTCCTACTCCTTTGACTCCTATTTAGGCGGTCTCTGGTTTGACCAGTTCGGTAATTTCAACATCTCCGTGCTGATAACGCATCTTGTGTGCGTCCTTGTCATCGTTCTGTTCCTGATAGTGGCACTGAAAGAGCGGAAGAACAGACACCGGGTCACTTCTGAAGAATCGCCGTAAGGACAGATGCGGATAGCATACGTCCGGGCTTTGGTAAATGCTTATCTCTCTAGACGCATAACATCTAGCATAGAATACGTATGACTGCAGTAACGCATATTATTGAGAATCTCACCTTCGATTCGGACCGCCGCCTGATATTCTTCGAAGATAAGAGTGCATTGGTCTACGATGCCGTCCTGACCGTGCGGGAAGATGGTGAAAAGAAGATCCTGCGTCTCAGTGTCGGTGATGATGTGTATTTCATCCGTTGCAGTTCCAATGACACGAGTGCCATCCGCAAATCGAACAAGAATATCGACCGGATTGCGGAAACATATCGGCAGATTCGCAGTATGCCCCCGCTTTCCCCTGAGCCCGAAAAACCGGTTCCGGAAAAGGAGATCGAGAAGGTCAGCGACTGGATAGATCTTGCCGAGATAGATATCGATGAGGAAAACGGCACGATCCGTGTCGGCGACCGTACCTATCCGGCAAACAGTATCCGGGTCATCCTGACGACCGCATTCAATCGCAAGGCGCTCAGCATCACCACGCCGGACGGCCATTATACTGCCTATTCGGCGGAAGCGAAGATCTATTCCGGATTCGATAACGGAACGAAGGTCAATTCTCTTTCCTGGAAAGCGGAGGCTGCTGCGAAACGTGCGGCCCGTCTCCAGCTCCTGGATGCTCTGAAGGAAGGACGGTTCCCGCATGTCGATCTGCCGAGCCAGATAACGCTCAATCCCGGAGAACAGGCAATCATTATGGAATCCGGAGCGTCGATGCAGGAACCGCAGGTGGAATCCGCATCGGATGTCCGCAAACCGCTGGGGATCTTCCGTACTGTCGGTGAAACGATCCTGCCGAACAAGATCGGTGCCAAGTCCCGGGAAACGATGAAGACAGTGGATACCGGTGTCCTGGTCCTGACGACCGAACGTATCGTCTTTGTCGGCCCGGTCCGCCGGGTATCTCTGTTCCTGTCGGAAATCCAGCGCCCGATTCTCGATGCGAAACAGATGACCGTCATGAACAATCAGGTGCCGATTACCTTCAGCGATATCGACAGCGAATCCTGGTCTGCCGCATTGACCACGCTTCTTGCGTGAAGAGACCGCGGTTTTTTTTTCCTGCGGAAGAACAAGGCCGGTCACTCCGGTATTTCCGGAGAGCCTGTTGCTTTTTTTAACCTTTTGAATCGGTGAAAAAGAGGAATATTTTCAGGCAGTCGTCTGACTTCGGTCTTTGAAAACGTACTTTTCAGCGTTCTTGTAGAAGATTTTGTCCTTGTCCTCGTCGCTGATCGGCAGTGACTTGATGAACTCGACCTCGTTCTTCACATTTTCATACGGGTAATCGGATGCGAACATGATGCTGTCGATGCCGATGGCCTTGATTGCACAGTCTATGGTGTTCGGATCGGTGATACCGCTCGTGGTGATAAGGACATTTTTGTTGTCGAAGTAATAGGTGAGATTTTCCTTGCATTTGAGGTACGTGTCCCCGTCGAGGAGACGGTTGTCCATACGTGTCAGACTGTATGGGTAATATTCGCCCATATGGCCGAGGATCAGGGTCAGATTCGGATACCGGTCGAAGATACCGCTGACAATCAGGCGATAGGATGTCTTCATCACGTCGACACCGAACCCGAATGTAGCTCCTGCGAATGACGTGCCGGAATCAAGGAGGTATTCATCCGACGGATACGCCGGATGTAGATAGACGGGGACATCGAGTTCCGCACATTTCGCGAGAAGCGGTTCGAACTTTTCCTCATACAGATACTCGTCGCCATAGTTCGAATGGGTGTGCCAGTACTGCAGACCGAGTTCATTGACACAGCGTTCCAGTTCTGCAATGGATTCCTCGAGATACGGAGTAGGCAGCGAGATAGTTCCGAGGAACCGGCCCGGATACTGCTTCATGGCTTCAGCGACGGCATCGTTGGTGAGCCGTGCATATTTGACCGCCTCTTCCTTCGGCAGCAGTTCGATAGCTATGCTGGAAGAAACGACGCCGGTGCTGATCCC
>DALTWN010000141.1 GCA_029987045.1 Methanocorpusculum sp. | reverse complement strand
GAAGGAGTTATTCCCGCATTAATTACCCCATTCAACGATGATTCACGCTCGAGTCTCGATCTGGAAGGATTGAGAAACTGTATCGAGTATGTCGTCAAGGGTGGAGTACACGGTCTCTGTGCCTGCGGATCGACAGGAGAATCCGCAACCATGACACATGCCGAACATATACGGGTCATCGAAGAAACCGTATCGGCAGCAAACAACCGTCTTCCGGTCATTGCAGGTACCGGATCCAACAACACAGACGAAGCACTGCTCATGACCCGCGGCGCAAAGCTCGCCGGCGCAGACGGTGTCCTGGTCATCAGCCCGTACTACAACAAGCCGAACCGGTCCGGTCTGCTGAAACACTACCGCAAGATCGCCGAAGTCGGGCTTCCGGTCATTGTCTATAACATTCCGGGAAGAACCGGCCAGAATCTTCCGCCGGACCTGATTCTTGAAATGGCAAAGACCATTCCAAACATCGTTGCGGTAAAAGAGGCAAGCGGAAATATCGACCAGATGATGGGCATCATCAACGGCATCCGCGACCTCGGCACCGAGAACCCGATGACCCTGCTTTCCGGTGACGATTCACTGACACTGCCGATCCTATCCGTTGGCGGATCCGGCATCATCTCCGTAGCTGCGAACATCGAACCGGCACGCATGGTCGAGATGTACAACAGATTCAAGAAATGCGATATCAAAGGTGCAATGGACATGCACTATGAACTGCTGGAACTCTCGAAGGCACTCTTCATGGATGTGAACCCGGTTCCGGTAAAACGTGCCGCAGAACTCCGCGGCCTCATCAAATGCGGCAATGTCCGTCTGCCGCTCGACTCGCTGAACCCTGAAATGACCGCCAAACTGAAAGAGGTTCTGAGCCATTATGACTAACGTCGTCATCTGCGGAATCAACGGCAGAATGGGGAACATCCTTGCCCGTATGGTCATCGAGAATCCGAACCTCACCCTGGTCGGCGGCATCGATATCGCCAAGGGAGAGAACTTCGGCGTTCCGGTCGTCACCACTGCCGAACTTGCAGCATTCATCGACGAGAAGAAACCCGATGTCATGATCGATTTCACCGTCGCCGCTGCAACGATGCAGAATGCGAAGATCGCAGCCGCAAAAGGTGTCGCACTGGTCATCGGCACCACCGGATTCACTGAAGCTCAGGATGCGGAACTCAAAGAAGCAGTCAAGAATGTCCCGGTCGTCAAGACCACCAATTTCAGCATGGGAGTCAACATTTTCTGGGAGCTGGTCCGTGAAGCGGCAAAACGCCTCAAGGACTACGATATCGAAGTCATCGAAGCCCACCACCGAAACAAGAAAGACGCACCATCGGGAACGGCAAAAACGATTCTGCGTATCCTTGAAGACGAGACTGGAAAGACGGAAGAGATGTACGGCAGATGCGGCATGACCGAACGCAAGGACGAAATCGGCGTACATGTCATCCGCGGCGGCGATGTCGTCGGTGACCACACCGTTCAGTTCCATCAGAACTTCGAAACGATTTCACTCACCCACCGTGCCTATGACCGCTCGGTCTTCGCCCGCGGAGCAGTCAAGGCAGCCGAATGGGCACCTTCCGCAAAACCGGGATTATATACGATGAAAGAGGTTCTTGACCTCTAACTTCCCAAACAGAAACATATATTCGAAACAAGAATAATAATTAGTAAGAATCAAAAGAGGAAAACAAAATGCCAGCAAAAGTTGACGAAAAAACCTGTACCGGCTGTTCGACCTGTATTGATATCTGCCCGGCAGAAGCAATCGCAATCGAAAACGAAAAAGCAAAGATCGACACCTCTGCATGTGTTGACTGTGAAACCTGCGTTGATGAGTGCCCTGCAAGCGCCATCACCATGGAATAACTCCTTTTTTTCTCACCGGTTTTAAGCTCTGACACTACTTAGTGTCCGTGAAGCAGTTCCAGGATTTCAGACGGTGAATCTACACTCAGTTTCGGCGTGAATATATATTCCCCGGTAAACCCATAGCGGGCATGCACTGCAGTCATTCCGACACCTTCGGCTGGTCCGATATCGCGACGCAGGGAATCGCCGATATACATGGCTTCATGCGGCCTGCAGTTCAGCATATCCAGCACACATTCGAACGGTGCATGATGCGGCTTTTTGTATCCGGTAGTATCGAATCCCACAATCGCATCGAAGTAGTGTGCAAGGTTCGTTTTTTCCAGACGGGTGTTCGCTGATGCGATATACGCATCGGTCACCAGACCGAGAAGATATCCCTCAGCCTTCAGCGTCGAAAGGACTTCCGGAATCCCGGGATACGGATGCAGCACACGGTATTTCGCATCGTCGAAGACACGCACGGTTTTCAGGGTATCGATGGACAGACAGTCATGATCCTGCATATAATCCAAGAGATTCTGGTTGTCCTCGATGGAATATTTTC
This sequence comes from Methanocorpusculum sp., assembly GCA_029987045.1. Lineage (GTDB taxonomy): Archaea > Halobacteriota > Methanomicrobia > Methanomicrobiales > Methanocorpusculaceae > Methanocorpusculum. The sequence goes on along the minus strand of DALTWN010000141.1, from coordinate 1,230 downwards.
CGCGGAAATAATACGCATACAGTTCTTCCGGGGTTCCAACACCCAGCGCATCTATAGCCGCACGGCATCCTGCTTCCATACAGACATAGAAATCGAACAGGGTATTGTCCATGTCGAAAACGATTGCCTTGAACTCCGCATGCAGAAGCGACTGCATTATGTCTCAGAAACCTCCGGCAGACCTTCTGTTGGCAGGCGGTATCCTCCATTGACACGTTCCAGACAGATACCTGCCTCGAATGCCTCTTTCGGAATACTTGCCGCGGAATCGAAGTATTCCAGCACCAGGCTCCAGGGCATCATGTACGCCTCGTTCTTTCTGCCGCCGCGGAACTCAACCGCGAGATAACCGGTTCTGCCCGTATACCGGATGAATCCTGAAATATTGTCTATCTGATGGACGCCGTCCTTATCCTTATGGAAATTGCTGGAAAACGACAGACGTGTACCAAGAAGAGATTTGCACTCGACGGCAAGGTAATATGCGGGATCACGCGAATCAACGATGATGTCCACGTACTGGGTATTGTATGTCGACTGCTTCAAACGATAGGCAAACCCTCGTTTCCGACTCTCAGTGAAATACCGGTTGAGACACAGGACCATGTCGCGTTCGAAGCTGTTTTTCATTGTCTAAGTATTGGTTTGAATCCGACATCAATCCAACGGTAGGTATCAGAGGGGATTCAGGCCATCCCAATGCAATTTAATAGTAACCGACACAAATAAGAAAGAAACGAATGGCAATCAGAGAAAGCATCTACAATGTAATTAATATCAGCAAAGACGGGAAGCGAGGGTCATTACTCTATAACCTCCTCATACTGCTCGTTGCAATTGTGAATCTGTTTTCCGTCTGGGCCATAATGTCGGATGAATTATCCAGGAACGCTGACATCATCACTGCCTGTACCACATTCCTTTTCTTATTTATCGATTACATTCTACGCTGGATAACAGCCGATTTCAAACTGAAGATCGGGAGAAAATCATTCCTCCTGTATCCATTCACTCTGATGGCAATCGTCGATCTGCTGGCACTCATCCCTGTACTTGCACAGATTGGAAATGGCGTCCAATTGTTGAAATGTCTGCGATTCTTCCCGCTTTTCCACAAATTAAATCCAAAGAAATTCACCTTAAGGACCTACGCGCATGGAATCAATGATATAGCTGCGATTATACGCAAACTGAAGGTCCCATTCATCTCTGCGAGCATATTTGTCCTCT
>DALTWN010000140.1 GCA_029987045.1 Methanocorpusculum sp. | reverse complement strand
CCCCTTCGCCACCCCGCTCTCCGTTTATATCCCAGAACACCGCATGCGTAGGTATGCATACCCCTCGCCCCGATACCAAAGCAGTCACGACCGAAACCGGATACACGTTCGTATCCACGTTCATGCAACCGTTCAACGTCGGCTGCGTCGATGCGGAAAGCGTCTATGAACTGCAGGAAAATATGTTCATCGAAGGACCCATCCGGCAGATGGTCAATCTGATTCTGTCCGGTCCGGTCTCGATCTCGGTCTACGATGAAAACGACGATGTCGTCGAAGATGTCGGCCGCCGTCTCAACCGCATGTTCTCGACAAAAGAATGCAATCTCAACGCGTTCACGCGTGCGGCCGTAAACGACCTCTACCACTGGGGAATCGCCATCGCGAATCCCGTCTGGCGCATCGAAGACCGGGAACTGGTCTGTACCGCGCTCAACCGTCTGCATCCGTACACGTTCTCGCGGTATCCGGCAACTATCCGGACCAATACCTGTACCTGCGGACGGCTGCTGAAAGGCATCTATTTCGACACGATCGACCGGGCGGTCCATTACTGCCAGACTCAAGGAACCGCGGTCGCTGAAATCCCGGCGAAGAATCTCTTCGTGATCCGCGACCCCGCCTGCCAGAATCCCGACGGCGATTCGCCGATCATTTCCATCGTACCGGTCGCACGGTTCCTTGGATTCGCCTGGAACGCGTTCGGCCAGCAGCTGTACCGGACCGGAGCCCCCATCATGTTCATCCGCATCGCGAATCCGCGGCCGGAAACGCTCGTCAACGGCACCGTGAAGGAAGGCGATGTCTCCTATGCGCAGAAGATCCTGCAGTCCTGGGGAAAACAGACAGGATTTACCGTACGCGACAACATGGAGATCCATACCATCGATGTCAAGGAAGGGTCGATCGCCCGTACCGCCATCGAACTGGTCGCCGAATCCATCCAGCAGTTCATCAGTCCGGTCGGCATGCTCGGACAGAACGGTGCCCTGATTTCCGGCAACTCCGACGCGTCGCTGCGGCTCATCAACAACCATATCTACGGATGGATCACGCTGCTCAAAAACACGTTGCGGGAACTGCCGAACTATTATCTGCGGCATAACGGGTATCCGGACACCTGGCATGCCGACATCAATCTACCGATGATGTCCATCGAGGATTCCGAACGGAAACTGGCGATCGCCAAACTGCTTGCCGAAACGAAGGCGGGAACCGTCAATGAAATCCGGGAACTCTGCGGGCTGGAAGGCATATCCACTGACGAAATGGACGATATGACCGCCGAATGGACCCGGCTGGAATCATCAGCATAGATATTCCGACTCAGGATTTACCATCAGAAACAGTTATTCGAAAAATTCGAATAACTGAGCTCTCTTCTTGTTCAGTGTCGGAAAAGAGTTTTTTCAGCTTGAATTTCTCCGAGATGCGGGATTGCCCCGTATTTTCCCTTCAGATAATTCTTCAAGATATTTTCGTCGTTCCTGATCTTGTCACCGTTTTCTCCTTTGAAATCAACCAGAGAATACAATGATGTTTCACCATCTGCTCCTTTTTCAGTGAACCAGATTTCATCACGTCTCAGAAGTCCTGCATCCAGTTGCCAGACATCATGTGCGGTGAAGATAAGCTGTGCATTGTTCTTGTTCCGGTCGGGATCGATAAACGTCTGAATGAGATTCCTGACCAGCAAAGGATGAAGTCTGTCATTCAGTTCATCGATGAAGAGAACCCCGCCGGAATCAAGTACCGTCTGAAGAGGAGAATATATTGCAAACATCTTCTGCGTTCCGGCTGATTCTTCTTGGAATGGCATAGAGATAAGCTCCCCGGTTCCTGCATCCCTGTGCTGCGCATAAATGATGAACCCTTCACTGGCATCCGGATTTTTGACGGTTTCTACGGTGAATCCGGCAATTGCTCCATCAAAGGTATTGATATATTCTGCAACATTCTTTCTCACATCCTCGTTCTTTTCGAATCCCGGCGGCATCCGTCTTGAGATGAGCATATTATCCAGAGGATTGCCAAAGTTCAGAAGAATGAGTCTAGTAAACCAGGCATAGATTTTCTCCAGTTTTTCTATTTTCAATTTTGCACCGAGAGATACGAGAAGAGTCGCATTATTGAGCGAGATATTCAGATTTTCACGGAGCTTTTCTGGAAATGCATAATATTCTGGTAATTTATCCGCTTCACGATGGAAGATGGATTTGAACTCGCGTCCTGTCCGTGTTTTGTAGTTCAGCCATTCCTCAGTGACTGTTTCTTTCTGCAGGGAGAACCCATAGTTGTACGTATATTCTTTGTCGTCACCGGGAATAGTGAACCAGATTTCAAAGGTAGTTTCCGCATCCCTGCTCTCTGAATCAAAGAGAAATGGAGATAACGTAAGTTGAGGCGATCTGTTTCCCTCCGGAGTATCTCCTCCAAAGGCAAAAGAATGGATTACATAATATTTCATGTAATTTAACGCATCGTAGATGTTCGTTTTTCCACTGGCATTTGCTCCATATATGGCTGCAGTTTTCAGAACTTTTTCACCAGCTGTTTCTACGACATGATGCGGATATTCGGTAACTTTTGTCGCGGTAAGATCAAGTTCTGCAGTATTCTTGAATGATTTGTAATTAGTAAACCTGAAATCCAGTAACATTTTCCCCACATCCATTTGGATTTTTTTTATACATACAAGTGAGAGTTTATCTCATTTAAATGTAATTATTGTGCACTAACGCTGTCGAAAAAAAAGGTTGAAATTATTCTTCTTCGTCCGCGGACGAGTGGAAGATGGTGTAGTTATCGAAATCGATCATGCTCTGGAGCAGCCGGACGAACTCGGCGATGAGGTCCAGCGGTGACGGAATCTCGATATCCCCGATGGTGACGAACGGTTCGTAGTCAACCGGTGTCTTGTTCACGCTTTCCGTATCCTCGGCTTTGGATACGGTAATGGCCTTTATCGCCTTGCTCGTATCCTTGCCGTCCGATATCGTGAGCGTGATGGTATAGGTTCCCGGCTTTTCGTAGGTATGGGTGACCGATTTCTCGGTAGAACTGCCGGTACCGTCACCGAAATCCCAGATACGCGAGGACACCGTTCCGGTCGATGCATCCTTGAGGGTCACTTTCAGCGGAGCCGCGCCGGATACAGGAGATGCATCGATCTTTGCGATGAGCGAATCCTTGGACACAGTGAACTGAATCCTCTTTTCATCGGTGGCGTTCGCATTCGTCGAAGTCAGGATTGCCGTATAGGATCCCAGCATGGTGAATTCATGCGTGACCTTCCCGCTCGTCTGTGTCTTGAGATCGAGCGACTGACCGTCTCCGTAGTTCAGGGTGGATGACGTCGGATTGCCGGTTATCGAGTAGGTATAGGTCACCGTTACCGAATTGCTATTCGATGCGATCTTCGGGCTCGTCGGATCGATGGAGAACGTGATTCCAGGGCCTTTCGGCGTGGCCGTTGCCGGGAACGTGTACGACAGGGTCACCTGGGTATTGGAATTGCGTTTGAACTCTGAGACTTCTTTGCCGTTTATCTTCGCATCCGCTTTCGCGAGCGATGCGTTGAAGACATTGCTTCCGGTCGCGTTGAGGACTACCGTCACCTTGTATTTGGTATTGGTTTCGAATTTATCGGTGATGTTCATCGCGGTCGATGA
>DALTWN010000139.1 GCA_029987045.1 Methanocorpusculum sp. | reverse complement strand
ATTTCACCCGTGACGGAATGAATGCGGAACGTCTCGCACGCAACATGAAAGCGTCGGGTCTTCCACGCATCAAGGTTCCAAGAATCTACTGGGAATATTCCGGAAAAGAACTTCTCGCCATGGAATTCGTTGAAGGATGCAGATCGGACGACCTGGATACGATCCGCTCGCTCGGTATCGATCCGAAAGAACTGGCAAGCATCGGCCTGAAGGCATTCATGATCCAGATCTTCCAGAACGGATTCTATCATGGCGATCCGCACGCAGGAAACATCCGTGTGTCTCCGAAAGGCGAACTGATCTTCCTCGACTTCGGTGTCTGCGGTATCCTGATGAAGGATATGCGGAACAAGTTCATCTCCCTTCTTCTGGCAATTCTTGCCGGAGAAACGGATCTTACCCTCAAATATGTCAAGAACCTCGGTGTCAAGATTCCGAAGGAAGGACTGGATGAACTCCGTGGAGAACTGTATCTTGCACTGCAGGACTTCACCACGCAGGGAGTTAACTGTAACTTCTCCGGACTTCTTGGAACCATTCAGAATCTGTTCCAGACCTACAACATCAGACTTCCGCCGAACATCATGCAGCTCCTGAAAGCACTGATGCTGGTTTCCGATGTCGCATTCTCGCTGGATCCGGACCTTGATTTCATCGATGAAGTCCAGCCGTATCTGAAACAGCTTGTCGCAGAAGACATGAAGAGTTCTGCAAGCATCGAGAAGCGTGCCATGGATATCAAATCCAAGATGGAAGACATCGCCGCAATTCCAAAGAAACTTTCCGGCATTCTTGAGATGGCATCCGAAGGAAAACTGAAAGTCGATATTGCGGCAAAGGAAGTGTCCACTCTCAGCAATACCATTCGAAGTGCAACCGATAAAATCGTCATCGGTATTATCATTGCCTCGATCGTCATCGGTCTGTCGCTCGTCATGATGAGCCAGAACGGTGCAGGATTTATCCAGATCCTTACCTACGTCGTTGCCGTAATCATCATTATCGTCGTCGCCATAACCATGTATAAACGCGGCAAACGTGAAAAACGCTAAAATTCCCCTTATTTTTTGTACATCTTTTTTCTTTTGTCTATCATTTTCATACACTGTATAGATATCGTTATATGGTGAGAAAACAAAAAAATAGGTATTTATTTAGGATATCCTAGCATGAGCGGTATTACATTCAAGCAGAGACTGAGAATTTTCGGTGCACGAAAACTCGTCAAATACATCGATTCCGACCCGCAGAAGAATCTCCCGAAGATGATCAAACTGGTGGAGAAACTCGACAGAGGACACACTCTTGACGGACCGCTGCCGGTAGTAAAACGGCTGATTACCGATGAGGATGGTGTCTGGTACAGCTACGTCATGGACATCTTCACCAAGATGAACCCCAGTGTCCGCCACAAACTCATTGAGAATTTCCTTATCAACTCGGTCATCATCGGTCGCGAAACAAAGATTGCACTGCGCGAAAAGGAAGGATGCAACATCCCCTGGGCAATCCTCATGGATCCGACCAGCGCATGCAACCTGAAGTGTATCGGATGCTGGGCTGCAGAATACGGCCACAAGATGAGTCTTACCCTTGAACAGTGGGATTCGATCATCACTCAGGCAAAAGAAATGGGTACCTACTTCTTCCTCTATTCCGGAGGAGAACCGATGGTCAGAAAGAAGGATATCATCAAGATGTGCGAAAAACACAACGACTGTATCTTCCTCTCGTTCACCAACGGTACCCTGATCGATGAAGAATTCGCCAAGGAAATGGAACGTGTCGGAAACTTCATCCCGGCAATCAGTGTCGAAGGAGATGCAAAAGCAACCGATAGCAGACGCGGAGACGGTGTCTATGCCAAACTGACCAAAGCAATGGAGATTTTAAAGGCACACAGTCTTCCGTTCGGAATTTCCTGCTGTTACACCAGTGCCAATACCGCATCGATCGGCAGTGATGAATTCGTCGACGATATGATTGAAAAAGGCGCAAAGTTCGCCTGGTTCTTCACCTACATGCCGGTCGGTGCAGATGCAGTGCCGGCACTTCTTGCAACTGCAGATCAGAGAGAACACATGTACCGCTTCGTCCGCCATGTCAGAACAACAAAACCGCTCTTTGCTCTTGATTTCTGGAACGACGGAGAATATGTCAAAGGCTGTGTCGCCGGCGGAAGATATTACCTTCACATCAATGCGAACGGCGATATCGAACCGTGTGCATTCATCCACTACTCGGATTCCAACGTCAAGAACAAGACACTGCTCGAAGCATACAAATCGGGACTCTTCATGCAGTATCACGACAACCAGCCGTTCAACTGCAACCATCTCCGCCCGTGCCCGTGTCTGGACAATCCGGAAAAACTCGCATCCATGGTCGACAAATCCGGTGCAAAATCAACCGATATGCAGAATCCGGAAGACGTCCATGTGCTGACCGGAAAGTGCAAGGAAATCTCCGATATCTGGGCAGAACGTGCAGAAAAGCTCTGGGCTGAAAACCGTGCTGAGCATGATGCAAAGATTGCCGCACGCAAAGCAGAAAACCAGAAATAAATCTTCTTTTTTACCGCAGATTATGATGATATTTGATTCGCCACGGGTGCGAATTGAAACGCAGAAGGTCCATTTACCCAACGGACGTGACCGCGAATATCTTGTGGTGAAACCGGTCGATGCAGTATGTATCCTGCCGACCGACGATGATTCTGTCTATCTTATCCGACAATACCGTGCCGTCATCGATTCCTATATCCTGGAAGTGCCTGCGGGAGGAATGGATCATGGCAATGAAACCCCGCTGGAAGCAGCACAGCGCGAACTCGCAGAAGAGACCAGGATGCAGGCCGCTGAATTCATCGATAGAGGGGTCGTCTACACCTCTCCCGGTTTCTGCACGGAAAAACTCTGGCTCTTTGAAGCACGCGGTCTATCCCCGTGTACCGATCATGCAATGGATCCTGACGAAATCATCGAAACCGTCAGAATTCCAAAATCAGAGATTTTTGGCATGATCCGATCCGGTGAAATCTCGGATGCAAAAACGATAACCCTGTTGACCAGGGCACTGACAAAATAGAAAAAAATCAGAAGTCCGCCGGAGTGGGTTCCGGGGTTCCGTCGAGAATACTGTCCAGTTTTGATTTTGAGGTTACTTTCCAGGTCGTCGATGTTCCCGAATACCCCCAGCGGGATATTTCCAGATCGTCGCTGATCGTTGAAAGAAGGATCATATTCGACCCGATTTCCTGGGCGGAAAGTCCAATTTCACGTGCAATATGTTTTGATTTGAAATAGATCTGTCCCTTCGCTATCGCACGCTGCAGATACGACACAATCCTCGTCTGTTTTTCAGTATATGTTTCTCCTTCCATTATTGCAGATACATAATTACAACCCTGGCAATATCAATAGAATGTTACTTTTTAAAGTACCAAAAATAACCACAAATCACCCCGAATATCCTCCCGTACAATACACCCATAGATGCAACAAGTACACAGCATATTCCACAAATGCTGGAAACAGCCATATCTTTAATATCACGCAGGATAAACCCCTGTTTATAGTACTATAAAAAGTGAGACAATATGAAGGAAAATGAAACAAGATTTATAGATAGGATGCTCGAAACCGGCCTGACATCCTACGAAGCGCAGGTGTATTTCGTACTCT
>DALTWN010000138.1 GCA_029987045.1 Methanocorpusculum sp. | reverse complement strand
AAATCAATGTACGGATATGTCCGTGATGCCTGGAAGAAACCGGCAGCATCCGGCGTAAAGAAACTCCTCTGGGAGAGAATGCAGACCTGGCGCAGACAGGGTGCGGTTGTCCGCATCGAGCGCCCGACCCGTATCGACCGCGCACACGCACTCGGATACAAGGCAAAGCAGGGCATCATCGTTGTCCGCGCATCCATCCGCCGCGGCGGCCGCAGAAAATCCCGGTACGTCAGAGGACGCAGAACCAACCGTATGAGCATGCGCAAGGCAACTCCGGGCAAGAACCTGAGATTCATCGCCGAAGAGCGTGCACAGACCCGCTACCCGAACATGGAAGTCCTGAACTCCTACTGGGTCGGCGAAGACGGTATGCACAAGTACTACGAAGTCATTCTCATCGACCGCGCAAGCCCGTCTGTCCTTGCAGACAAGAACCTTGCCTGGGTCGCCGACACGAAAGGACGTGTCTACCGCGGAAAGACCGCTGCCGGCAGAAAGGCACGCGGACAGATGCACAAGGGACGCGGAACCGAGAAATGCTTCCCGAGCATCCGCTCCAACAAGAATCAGGGCAAATAACCTGATTCTGTTTTTTTCTTTCTTTATCCATGATTACCGACGTATGCCTCTGCATCCCGGGAACCGCTCAATCCTCCGTTTCTGAACTTCTTGCCGAAGCGAAGCGGAACGGCTGGAACCGGTTCCTGGTCCCGTCTGCGGAAAAGTCCGCGGACGTCATCCCCTGTATCAGGGTACATGCCGCGACGACCAGGGAACTGCAGAACGCAGTCCGCGGATGCGCACGGGATGCAGCCGTCATCGTCGATGCCGGAGAGAACAGTTTCAACCGGTTCGCGCTGTCCCAGCCGAAGACCGCGTTCCTTGCAGGTCTCGAGAATCTGCCGAAGAACGGATTCGACCACATCACCGCGAAACTCGCCGCAGACAAGAACGTCGGTCTCGTCATCGAACTGGCCGCGATCATCGATTACCGGAGACGCAAGACCGCTCTGAAATCCTATGCGGACATTCTTGCGCTGCAGCGGAAATACCGGTTCCCGCTCGTCATCGCGACAGGAGCGGAGACCCGGTTCGGCATCCGCAGCATTCCGGAGACCGTCGCGCTCTGTTCGCTCTTCGGCATGACCCGCGCCGAAGTCTATGCGGCCATCTCCGCACCGGAATCCGTACTGCATCCGCACGAAACCGTGGAGGTCGAACCATGAGACCGCTGCCGCCGACCCTGCGTCTCAACCGCCGCTATATCCTCATCGAGGTCATGACCGATGCGGAGATCCCGGCACAGAAGGAGATCTATCTTGCCGGCGCACTCGCCGCCCAGAACCTCTTCGGCGACTGCGGCGCCGCGGAACTCAGGCCCGCCGTCGTCTGGTCGGAAGGAAGCTACGCGATCGTCCGGTGCACCCGGGGAACCGAACTCCGCATGATCGCCGCTCTCGCCTGCGTGGTCAAGGCAGGCGCCTGCGGCGCGGGGACGATCCGGTTCCGTACCGTCACCGTTTCCGGCACCATCCACGGTGCAAAGAAGGCGATTCGTACAGCGTGAGAAGAACTATCTAAAGGTAGACACAACATATAACACAAGATACGAAAAGGAGTTACGAAATCATGCAGCCACAGCAATATCAGATGGGCGGATACGACCGCGCCATCACCATGTTCTCGCCTGACGGCAGACTCTATCAGGTCGAGTATGCCCGTGAAGCCGTCAAACGCGGAACGACGGCGGTCGGCATCAAATGCAAGACCGGCGTTGTTCTTCTCGTCGACAAACGCGTTGCATCCCGGCTTCTCGAACCCTCGTCAATCGAAAAGATCTTCCGGATCGACGAACATATCGGCGTCGCATCCTCGGGTCTTGTCGGCGATGCACGTGCACTCGTCGACCGTGCACGGGTGGAAGCACAGGTCAACCGCATTTCCTACGGCGAACCCATCGATGTGGAGACGCTCGCGAAGAAGCTCTGCGACCACATGCAGACCTACACCCTGTTCGGCGGCGCACGCCCGTACGGCACCGCACTGCTGCTTGCCGGCGTCGATGTCGGCGCCGACGGCGAACCGCACTACCGTCTCTTCGAGACCGATCCGTCCGGAACCCTTCTTGAATACATGGCAACCGGTATCGGCATCGGCCGCCAGGCGGTCATGAAACTCTTCGAAGCGGAATACAAGGAAAAGATGTCCGCAGAAGACGCCGTCCAGCTCGGCCTGAAAGCGCTCTATACCGCGACCGAAGGCAAGTTCGACATCGATACCGTCGAGATCGGCATCGCCGGCGAATACCAGAAGAAGAAGGCGGCAAAGAAGGTCGTCGAACTGCCGACCGGCGGCAAGACCGAGATCCTGTCGTTCAGGAAACTCACCGGAGACGAGCTGAACACCGCCGTCGCCAAGTTCTCCGCGACCGTCAAGCCGGCAAAGAAGGATGCCGGAAAAGACACCAAGAAGGAAGCGTAATCCATGATCTCTCTTGATGATGCAGTATGCGCACGGCTGGAGACCCACGGACTCAGATTCGAGATCCTCGTGGAACCGGAACTTGCCGACAAGATGCGTCACGGCACCGATCTGCCCATCGAGGACGTCGTTGCCGCCCTGCATGTCTATGAAAACGCATCCCGCGGCGACAAGACGCCGGATGAAGACCTGATGAAGGTGTTCAAGACCACGGAGTTCGAGGAGATCGCAAGACAGATCATCCTGAAAGGCGAGATCCACCTGACGACCGAACAGCGCAGACACCTGACGGAAGAGAAACGCAAACGGGTCATCACGTACATCGCCCGCAACGCCGTCAATCCGCAGACCGGTCTTCCGCATCCGGTCACCCGTATCGAGCTCGCGCTCGAACAGGTCCGCATCAACTTCGATCCGTTCCGCTCGGTCGACGACCTGGTAAAGGAGACCGTGAAGGCCCTGCGCCCGATCCTGCCGATCAGATTCGAGGAACGCCGTATCGCCGCCAAGTTCCCGCCGGACTTCGCCGCCCGCGCCTACGGAACGATCTCCGGCGCCGGCTACGTCAAGATGGACAAGAACGAATGGCAGAACGACGGATCGTGGATCTGCGTCGTCACCATCCCCGCCGGCATGCAGGAAGAGTTCTTCAATCTGGCCAATGCGGCCGCGAAAGGAGACGCGATCCTGAAGATTCTGGAGTAGGGACGACACATAACTATTAAATGGGTAAAAAACCAATATAATTAGATATTCTGGAGATATAACAGATGGCATCCAAAACCAAACAGTCAGCAAAGGGACGCGTCACCGGCAGTGCCGGACGCTACGGCCCGAGATACGGACGTTTCTGCCGTAAACTGGTAAATGAAAGCGAAAAGATTTCCCGTGCAAAGCACTTATGCCCGCACTGCGATACCGTAGCCGTCCACCGTGTCGGTACCGGCATCTGGGAATGCAAGAAATGCGGATACAAGTTCGCCGGCGGAGCATACACCCCGGAGACCCCATCCCTGAAGGTTGTCCTTCGCGCCATTGAGACGAAGGGAGCTTAATCCACATGGTCAGTTACAAGTGCGCCCGCTGCAAGCAGATGGTGGAGATTGACAGCAATGTCAGATGCCCCTACTGCGGCCACAGAATTCTTTTCAAGACCCGCGGGGCCGGCACCAAAGTACTGAAAGCACGATGACCATCGTAACGTCATCGCGCAAACCATC
>DALTWN010000137.1 GCA_029987045.1 Methanocorpusculum sp. | reverse complement strand
GAAATATTCTCCGATATGGCCGACGAGCACCTGTAAATTCGGATACCGGTCGAAGATGCCGTTGGTGATGAGCATAAGCAGTGTCTTCATGGTGTCTGCACTGAATCCGAAGCATGCGGTTGATATGGCGGTTCCCGCCTCAAGAAGGTATTCATCCGACGGATAGGCTGGATGCAGATAGATCGGTACATTGAGTTCTGCACATTTCGCAAGAAGCGGTTCGAACTTTTCGTCAGCGAGCGTTTCGGCCCCATAGTTCGAATGCGTCTCCCAGTATTGCAGGCCGAGTTCATTGACACAGCGTTCCAGTTCGGCAATGGATTCCTCGACATATGGGGTCGGAAGCGTTATGGTTCCGATGATCTGTCCGGGATGCTGCTTCGCCGCTTCTGCGAGTGCATCGTTGGTGAGCCGTGCATACTTGACGGCATTTTCCTTATCTACGAATTCGATCCCCTCGGAGGAAGATACCACGGTACTGGTGAGTCCGGCATTCTTCATCATCTCGAGACGGATCTGGTCAAGATCGGTAAGTTCCGCATATCCGCCTACTATCTCGGAGTTGAGGCTCGGTCCGGTTTCGTGCAGCGAAAGCGTCAGTCCTTCTCTATAGGTGATATCATCTCCCCGCAGATAGGGAACTTCGGATCTGGTTGTCAGATAATCGAGAAATTCGGAATTGTAATAGTGGTTCTCAAAATCATATATCTGTGCAGGGTGATATGCAGAATCCTCAGACGTACATCCGGCTGCAATGATACAGCAGATGACGACGAGAATGGCTGCACCGATGATGGTGAGTTTCCTGTTGTTCATATATATACACATTTGAACGAAAGATGATATAGTATTGTACTATCGGTTCCCTTGGGGTGTGTTCAAAAGGGTATACAAGTCTAGGAAAAAAGAAAGAGGTTTTTCAGGCAGTCGTTTAACTGCGTTTTTTGATGATGTATTTCTCAGCGTTCTTGTAGAAGATCTTGTCCTTGTCCTCATCGCTGATCGGCAGCGACCTGACGAAATCGACCTCGCCTTTGAAATCCTCAAAGGGATAATCGGTACCGAAGAGGACATTATCGATACCTATTGTTTCTATGGCACAGGTAACCACAGCCGGATCATAGATGCCGCTCGTGGTCATGAAGATATTCTTGTTCTCGAAATAATACGAGACATGATGCTTACATTTGAGGGTAGAGTCGAAATCCACCAGGACATCGATTCTGTCGTCGATGCGGTCTATCGTATAGGGATAGTCTTCTCCCATATGGCCGAGAATCATCTGCAGATTCGGGTATCTGTCAAAAACACCGTTCAGAATAAGCCGCATGGATGTTCTCATGGTATCCACACCGAAACCGAATGCCGCAGAAGACATTGCTATTCCTGTCTCCGTGAGATATTCACAGGACGGGTAGTTCGGATGGAGGTAGAACGGGACATCCAGTTCAGCACATTTTGCTAAGATCGGCTCGAATTTCTCTTCATACAGATATTCATTGCCGTAGTTTGAATGAGTCTGCCAGTACTGAAGGCCGAGTTCGTTCACGGCACGTTCCAGTTCTGCAATGGATTCTTCTACATACGGTGTCGGAAGGGAAATGGTTCCAAGGAATCGTCCGGGACATTTCTTCACTGCTTCAGCCATCCGGTCGTTGGCAAGCCTTGCGAACCGCACTGCATCTTCTTTCGGTAGCTGCTCGATTCCCGGACCAGCAGAAATCACTGCAGTGGTAACTCCTGCACGATCCATATAACTCAACCGAAGATTGCCGAAATCCGATAAGTCTTCAGCTACACTATGTCCTTCTGAAAGGATGGAAGCACAGGATATCTGGAGAAGATTATTGTCTCCATACATAATACCTGCCTTGTTATACAGAGGATATTCTGTTCTGCCTTTGAGGTAGGTATAGAAGTCTTCGGTAAAGGAGTGGTGTTCACAATCATAGACTCTGGCCGGTTTGTAGGTCGAATTTCCAGTTGGTGTATTCTTGTGCATACAATCAATACTTGGAGGGGGTGCTATTAATATCTTCTTTTTTGTACGGGAATGATTCTTTCCAGAACGACCAAGACACAAAAATATTATACAGAAATCACGTATCAATAATCCATACGCAACACGATGGAGCTGTTCCAAAAGAGCTACAACTCAATCTGAGACGACAGAATTGCGTAGCAGGAGACATCTACAATGACTAACACAGTAAAGAATGCAGCGATGAACATCATCGGTCTTTCCGAAGACGGTGTCGACACGTTTCTTGGTATTCCGTATGCCGAACCGCCGGTAGGAGATCTCAGATTCGCACCCCCGGTTGCAAAGAAACCATGGACGACAACACTCGACTGTACGAAACCCGGCAATGCGGCAGTTCAGACTCCGCTCCTTGTCGGCGCCGATACGCCCGTAAGTGAAGACTGTCTGTATCTGAACATCTGGAAACCGTCTGCCGCGAAAGAGGGTGACAACCTTCCGGTCTACTTCTGGATTCACGGCGGCGGCTGGTGCTACGGATCAGGAAATCAGGCTCTCTATGATGGAAACCGGTTCGCCAAGGAAGGAGTTATCGTTGTCACCATCAACTATCGTCTTGGAGGACTCGGATTCCTTGCACTCGACACTCTGATGAAAAAGTACGGAACTGCAGGAAACTGGGCAACCCTTGACCAGATCATGGCATTACAGTGGGTAAACGACAACATCGCCAAGTTCGGCGGAAACCCGCACAATATCACCATCGGCGGTGAGTCCGCAGGATCATTCAGTACCTTCGCCCTCGTCATGAGTCCGAAGACAAAAGGTCTCTTCCAGAAAGCAATCATGGAAAGCGGAGCCATCACCTACATACTGAAAACCAAGATGCGTCTCGACAAGGCAATCGAAATAGGCAAACAGATTGCTGCACATTTCGGAGCGGATGACAGTGAAGAAGGACTTGCCAAGCTTCGCAAGGTCGATGCGATGGAACTGTGGAAAGCAACTGAACTCAACCTTGCAGACATTATGGAAGGTGCACCGTTCCAGACCTATCCGGTTTACGATGGCGTTGTTCTTCCGCTCAATGACCCCTACCAGGCTCTCAAGGATGGAAACTTCAACAAGGACATCTCCGTCATTATCGGCAACAACCACCGTGAAGGTCCGCTGTTCGTCTTTAATAATATAAACACACTGACCCAGGAGAAATTCAATACGTTCGTCAGGCAGGTATTCAGACCTGAGTGCGCACAGGAAGTCATCGATCATTATGAAGCAGTGATCGACCACACCCTGGTGGAGAAGGCCGGCGGCATGCTCGGAATGACGCTGATCATTCTCGGTGCAACGGAAGCACAAAGATATCTGGCGAAAGCAGGAACGCCGGTTTTTGCCTATGAGTTCGATTACGTGGATGAAAGCGGCGTGGCACAGCTCCATGCATCGGAAATGACCTATGCATTCGGTCAGAAAACGAACATGAGCGGAACACCGTTCACCGGCAACGATCTCATCGTCAGAGACACCATGCATGGATACTGGGTCAATTTCATCAAGACTGGAACCCCGAACGGAATCGGCCTCGTCGAATGGCCAACGTATGCCGAAGGTACCAAGACCATCATGCGGTTCGACAAGACGAATTATCTGATTGAACGCTCGGACCAGGAAGCTCTCGATTTCTTGAAACCACGGTATTTCAACAACTATACCAAATAATTTTTTTACCC
>DALTWN010000136.1 GCA_029987045.1 Methanocorpusculum sp. | reverse complement strand
GCATATATATTTTTTCCGTTGTATTGGTCTGCAGATAGTTTGCGGAGACCAACGCACAGATGATCTACAGTACGATATATTCTATTTTGATGGAGACCTGAAATGGCAGAAGGATCTCCGCAGACCATCGACCGTATCCAGGTCGAATTTTCTACCAATCTTGCAGACTTGATGGCAGATCTCGGAACGGTCGACCAGAAACTGCAGTCGACGACCGAAGCGTTCGGATCGGCAGAAGCATCGTCGCAGAAGTTCGCGGCAACGGTACAGACCCTCGGAACGTCGGCCGCCGGAATGAACACGGCAGCGGATCAGACTGCGACCGGGTTTTCCACGGTATCTGCTTCTGTCGATCAGGCAGGAGAGCGTCTGTATGGATACACGCTCCAGGTCACCGGAACCGGAACCGCCCTTTCCTCGACGACGACTGCCGCCGCGAAAGCATCTGCCGGGTTCGAGACCGTAGCGGAATCGACCGGGTCTGCAGCGACCGCGCTGGAAAAGGCACGGTCTTCCTCCGTCACGTTCTCATCCGCCGTCAAGACCGCAGGAACCACTACAACCACGACCGCGACCTCCGTCGACCGGTTCAGGCAGTCGGTATCGTCGACCGGCGACGTAGTTTCCCGGATCACCGCATCCACCGGGGAATATGCCGACGCTACGGAATCGGTCGGGGAATCCGCGGGGGCTGCCGTGACCCGGATCGGCGAATACACGCAGGCGGCGGACACGCAGGTTGCGGCATCGGATGCGGCGGCGGAGAGCATGAAGACGAACGCGTCCGAGACCATGACCGCGATGGAGACGGTGAAGGCTGCATTCACCGGCGTGAAAAAACTGCTCGGTCTGTTCGGCGCGTCGGTCGGGATCGGCATGCTGATCGGTCAGCTGAAGGATCTCGGCAAGGAAGCGGAAAATGCCGGGAAGATGTACGGCAAACTCTACAACGCGATCTACTACACTATCGGGGGACTGACCGAATCCCAGAAGGAACTGGCAAACACCCTGGTTCTGCAGTTCGACAGTACCAAGGTGGCGGAAACGGTCAGCCGGCTGACTGCGCTGTTCCCGACCGCCGAATCGACGATCCTGGAAGACGGCAGGACCGCACTGCAGTCGATGGCGGAAGAAGTGCTCTGGCTGGACACCAAAGGGTACGGCGATGTCTCCTCGATCATCACCGGGATGAACGATGCGTTCAAGAAATGGAAGATTCCGGCAGAAGACACCACGCTTGCCCTGAGTTATCTCCGTGCGACCTATCAGGACACGAACGTGGACCTCGAAACCCAGCTCAAATACCTCGCACAGCTGGATGAAGCGGGAACCGCGCTCGGCATGACGTATCGTGACATGGCGGATTTCATCGGGGCGGCGATGGTGTCCGGCAACATCGAGGATCTGTCGACTGTCGGAACCACGTTCGAGACACAGTACGGAAACAAGTTCGAAGCCGTCAGGACCGCGCTGCTGGAAAACGACCGTGATGCCGTAACCGCGTTCGTCGATGAGTTCGATCTGGACAGCGACAGGATCGGATCGATGTTCGGCGAGGTGGCTGCCGCACTTGCGCTCGATTCCTCGGAAGCGAAAGCGGTCGCCGACGAATACGCCACTGAACTCACGCAGGACATATTCCAGGCGGTCAACCGGAAGGCGGCCGAGATCGGGTCGAAGACGGGGGCGTCGAGCATATGGCGGAACTTCCTCGGGCTCGAAGGTACCCGCGGCGGCCGGATCGCGAACGCCCTGGCAGACTTCTCGCTTTCCGGCGTACTGGGATACACCGATGTCAAGACGGCGAACCGTGAAAAGGTGGAAGTCGACCGTCTGACGACAACGAATCTTGTTCTCAAGGAAAAGGGGCTTGGCGTGACCGATATCCAGTACCAGAACGAAGCAGTAGCTGCTGAAGAACTGAAGAACACCCCTATCGCGAAGCTGACCCCGACGATCGAGCAGTCTGTCTGGGAATTCAACCGGGCAGGAACCCCGTCGGCGCTTTCACGGTATTTCGGTACGTCGGCGGGATACGAACAGCTGTTCGGAGACACGGGGGCAGGTCTTTCGCTGATGACTGCGGTAGGAAACCCGCTGCTCGGCGCAGTCGGGATCATTGCAGACGACCTGTTCGACAATTTCCGCAACCTGTTTCTCAGGGAAGAAGACCGGTCTCCGACACTTCTTACCGCTCTTCTCGCAGATATCGGCACGCTGTTGGATGAGGGTGCAGAACCCGGGGAGACAGAACCGGACCGGAACCTTGCTGCGATCGGTACGGCGGTATCCGGCGTGAAGGACGGAATCGACGCGCTGAATGCCAGTATTGCCGGCATGCACGGTGATGTGTATATCACCCAGAACTTCTACACGCAGGCGGCAGACAGCTACACGATCAGGAATGCGGCCGCACTGGCCGTGAACGCCTCGCAGGCCAGATCGATCAATATCAGAGCATGACAAAACCATGAACACCACTGCACAACACAGAACAATGAACCGGCGAATGAATGCAATCACATCAGGAGAGACCGCACGGACCGGATACACGTTCGTCGCGAACGGCATGCAGCCGTATTCCGTCGGCGAGACCGACGCGAAATCCATCCTGGAATCGAGCGAGAACATGTACATCTCCGGACCGGTCAGCCAGATGGTCAATCTGATCATCTCGAAACCCGCTTCGATATCCGTCTACGATGAAAAGGACGATATCGTCGAGGATGTGTCCCGGCATCTGAACCGGATGTTTTCCCGGACCGAATGCAATCTCAATGCCATGATCCGTGCGGTCATCAACGATCTGTTCCTGTGGGGCATATCCATCTACAACCCGGTCTGGAAATACAACGGATCTGAACTTTCGTGCGTCGAATGCACGCGGCTGCATCCGTTCACGTTCTCGGCGTATCCGCAGACCGGCGGCAACTCGCAGAAACGGGTGTTCGGCAGACTGCTCAAAGGCATCTATTATGATACGGCCGATAACCGCATACATTACTGCCAGAGACAGCTTGGTACGGTCGTCGAGCTGCCGTCCGAGAACCTGTTCGTGGTCAGGGATCCGTCGGCCCAGAACCCGGACGGCGACAGCGTGGTTCTTCCGGCGATTCCGGTAACGTCGTTTCTCACGTTCGCCTGGAACGCTCTTGGTCAGCAGATGTATAGGACAGGTGCGCCCGTGATGTTCATCAGGATCACGGACCCGCTGCCGGACCGTACCGTGGACGGCGCGTTCATCGAAGGCGATGTCGCGTATGCGCAGCGGATCCTGGAGAGCTGGGGGAAGGATACCGGGTTCAACATCCGCGAGAACATGGAGGTCCACACCATCGATGTCAGGGAAGGCAGTCTTGCGAAGACGGCGATCGAACTTGCCGCACAGACGGTCGAATCGTACATCTCGCCGGTCGGTATGCTCGGGGAGAACTCGTCGCTGATCGCCGGCAATTCCGATGCGTCCATCAGACTGATCAACAACCATATCCAGGGATGGGCGAACATGATCAAGGCCGCGGTCCGTGAACTGCCGAACTATTATCTGCGGCACAACGGGTATCCTGCGGGCTGGCATGCGGAGATCAATATCCCGTCGGTCACCATCGAAGACAACGACATCAAGCTGTCGCAGGCGAAACTGCTTGCCGCAACGAAGACCGGAACCGTCAACGAGATCCGGGAACTGTTAGGCAGAGAAGGCATATCGGCGGACGAGATCGTGAA
>DALTWN010000135.1 GCA_029987045.1 Methanocorpusculum sp. | reverse complement strand
TTGTAGTCGCCGCATACGAAGAAGCGAAAAAAGCCGGACGAAAAACCCTCAAGGCTGAAGACGTCTTCAAGATCATCGACAAATACTAACTTCCTTTTTTCAACAGCAGCAGATTACTCCGGACCTGTCCGAAAAAACAGCAAAAAATAACATGGAAGGGTTCTCCATTCCCTTCCCGGATATATCTGAAATATTTCCTGTTCAGACGAGCAGGTTCTTCTTCTGAGCGAATACGGCGAACGCAAGGTAGAGGGCGACAAGACCCGGAATCAGGTTGATGATTCCGTGGAAGATACCCAGACTGTAGTTGCCGGTGATCAGGACGGAGATGAAGAAGGTCAGTCCGTAGAGAATCAGGAACAGTGCAAGAAGCACGCGGGATTCCTGACGGAGGAATGCGATGATACCAAGAAGGACAAGGACTGCACCGAATGCATAGATAGCGATGCCGCCGACCATCGTACTGATGATGAAGATTGTGCCGGTCAGAAGGAAGATCATCGGGGTGAACCGCATCTTGGCGATAGCAAAGAGCAGGATTGCAAGAAGAATCAGGATCGACCCGCAGACAAGTTTGACCGCCTCGACACCTGCAAGCGGGACGATACTCTCGGAAAGGAAGTAGTAGACGACCCATACTGCACAGACCATGGCAAACATCAGGTATCCGAGGACAGATCCGGATGTCTTGAAATCGACTGCCTCATCTTCACAGATGAGATTGCGGCCCGGGAATCCGGTACGCTCTGCCGCACAGGCGATGGCGAACCAGAAATAGAGGACACACGTGATAATCGAGAGAATGGTCAGAATGATTGACGGCCAGCCAAAGAAACTGGTCAGACCAATCGGAACCAGGACCAGGGCAAGCAGGAAGTAAATGAGTTTCTTACCGTTTGTACCAAACAGCATGAGAATGGCAAGGACAAGATTCGCTCCGGCAATAATAAGGGTGAATCCGTTAATCATTGAAGTGATAAGCAGCATCATGCCTTCTGCAATGAAGAAGATAGTAGTCAGTCCGCGGTTGCCGAGAATCGCAAGGAAAATTCCCATGATCAAAACAAGACTTCCCAACACCATCATTGCGGTACTCAGGGTAGATACAGCAAACGAGGAATCAAATGAACCGAAAATCAATATCAGTCCAAAAAGCCCAAGCAGAATGAATCCTGCCATGGACACGTAGTTTCGCGCTTCAGCTTTAGCTATTTCATCCATAATAAACATCTTTATCTTTGTTATCGGCACTATAAAAAGTTGTCAGACGGCAAATCCGGGACTCCTCTGAGAGGAAAGACCGGAATCATCCGCAAAAAGAGAAATAATACGGCTCTTCGATGTTTTTTGTGAATTAGGAAAAATAGCAATCAAGATATCTGTCTACACCTATCAGATGTAGTGAATAATATCAGAAAAGTGTAACGGAGGTGAGTCGGTTAGCGATGGGTAATGACTCCATCAACCGACCACCCACATTCTTGGTTACAAGATATACATACGATCTTTCAGTATATAATGATTAGGTTGAAACAAAAGAGAAAGGGTTTGACCCCTATCTCTTCCGACCGAGTTCCACCCATCTTCGGATTTCTCCTGCGATAAGAAGCACTACGACAAGTGTTTCCAAGAATGTGGGCAATTTATCGCCTCCTTTTTTGTTGCTCTGGGTCATTACTCCCAGGCATTACTATCATTAGTACCTTGAAATATTGAATCTTCACATGAAACGTCGAAGAGCCATGTTATTCTTTCTTCGTGCGTGATTTCATGGCCGCAAATGCAATCGCAACAATAGCTCCGAGAGCTACGATCACACCGATTATCACCGCAACCATTCCGCCAACCGGCGATCCTTCCTCTCCCAGTGCATAATCCGGCATCGGTGCATTCCACATGACCGGATCGAGTTCTTCTCCGGAGATTTCATCTCCGGTCGCAGGGGCAAAGACTTCTTTCTGTCCTTCCGCGATCAGGAACGTACTGTCAAGACCGTCCGGATTGGCTGATGCGAACAGAACCGCTGCTCCGGCGATCACCAAGACGATGATGATTCCTGCAATCAGGAACTTCTTCATTTCCACCGGCTGTTTTGTAGTATCTCCGATAAGATCCGGCCGTGCCTTGAAGATAAGGGCAATGATGATAGCGGTGATGACACCTTCAATAACACCGATGATCGCATGGTAGAGTGCCATGACCGGCAGACCGATGTTCAGCGGAATCGCACCGACGAGCGCAAGCTCGAGCGCACAGCAGCATGCGGCGATGACACAGGCAAGCCATCCGGCGATACCTGCAGAAACCGGACGCGGAAGTTTCTTCGTCGCAAGTTTATAGGAATAGAATCCAATGCATCCGGCGATGGCGCCCATGTTGATGATATTGAGACCGAGTGCCAGCACGCCGCCGTCACCGAACACCAGTGCCTGGATGACTAGAACGATCGACAGGACGAAGACAGCCGCAAACGGCGAACCAAAAACGATAGCCGCCAGTGCTCCACCCACGAGATGACCCGAGACACCAAATCCGGTCGGCAGGTTGAACGCCTGCAGCGCAAAGATACCTGCCGCGATGACGGCAAGAACCACCAGTTTCGACCCGGTCATATTCTTTCGCGCCCAGTTTATCGAGAGAACAAGCAGTACCGCCGCGATGATACACCCGGCAATACCGATACCTACACCCCAGGGAGCATAGCCAAATATGAAATCAGGAATATGCATGATATACGCTATTGGTGTGTCTTCAGAATATAAATAAATAGTGTTACTATTTTTAAATTCGTGTTACTATAGTATTACGATTTTTAAAAGCGTAATATTATATGTCTCATAACGACAATAGATAAGATAGATAAAATGTCCCGCATCCAGACCGATAATCTCTGTTATTCCTACGATCAGGCAGGGTACAATGCCCTTGACGGCATCTCGTTCGTCGCGCACGAACATGAACGTATCGCCGTGCTCGGGCCCAATGGTGCGGGAAAAAGCACACTGTTCAAGCATTTCAACGGGATACTGCAGCCGACGTCAGGCAGTATCCTCATCGACGGGGAACCGATAACCAGGAAGAACCTTTCCGCGATCCGGCGAAAAGTAGGTCTCGTGTTCCAGCATGCCGACGACCAGATCTTCTCGTCCACCGTCGAACAGGATATCGCGTTCGGTCCGCACAATCTCGGACTTTCCGACGAAGAAATCGCACAGCGTGTCGATTCCGTCGTCCATATGCTCGCCCTCGAAGACCTGCGTGACCGCGCACCGCACCGGCTTTCCGGCGGTGAAAAGAAACGGGTCGCCATCGCCGGCATTCTTGCCATGAAACCCGAAGTCCTGATCCTCGACGAACCGACGGCGGGACTCGATCCGACCGGGGTCGGTGAACTGTTCGAATTCCTCAACAGTCTGCCGGCAACCCTCGGATGCACCGTCATCTACTCGACGCACCAGGTCGAACTGGTGCCGGAGACCGCCGACCGCATCTATGTCATGGAACACGGAAAAGTCACCGGCGAAGGTACACCGGACGAGATATTCATGCAGGCGGATCTGCTCAGAAGCGCACGGCTCGAACTGCCGCCGCTCCTGAAACTCACCGCGGCACTGCGGGAATCGGGAATCGATGTCACCACGTCCACCCGCTATCAGGATATCGAAGACTCGCTCCTGTCCGCGTTCGGGAAACCCGCACGCAAACACCACGAGCATCACGAACATGCCCACGTCCACGGCGGATTCGGCAGTCACCCGC